>DYLR01000045.1 GCA_020721975.1 Blastopirellula marina
ACGTGGGCAAAATGCGGTTTATCTACGGCGGCGGCTAAACGGGGAAAGATTTTAGATTATAGATTTCAGATTTAAGAAAAAACCGTGTTAATTCGTGTCTGATTTTGGATTGAAAAATGAGTAAAAAAGCCCTTGTTGCCGTTGCTGACGGCATTGAAGAAATCGAAACGGTCTGTATAATTGACGTGCTTCGCAGAGCAGGCGTTGAAGTTGTCGTAGCATCGGCGGCAAATCAAAACATCACCGCTTCACGCGGCACAAAAATCGTCGCAGATACGACAATTGCAGCCTGCAAAACGCAAATTTTTGATTTAATTGTCCTGCCCGGCGGTATGCCCGGAGCAGAACATCTCCGGGATTGCAGCGAACTTGTTTCAATGCTCAAAGAGCAAAAAAATTCAGGAAGATTCTATGCGGCAATATGCGCATCTCCGGCGGTAGTTTTTGCAGCTCACAAACTGCTTACGGGGCGCAAGGCGACCTGTTATCCGGCTATGCAGTCCAGACTTGAGAACTGCATCCCAAATCAGAACGTAGTGGTGGACGGCAATTGTATAACAAGCCAGGGTCCAGGCACGGCAATTGAGTTTGCGCTGAAACTGGCTGAACTGCTGGTCGGAAAAAATAAGGCACAGGAAGTTGCAAGGGCAATGCTTGCCGATACCGCTCACTAATGTTGGCGACTCGGAAAGAACCCCGCGAATAAATCGCGGGACTAAAACTATACGACTTGTTCGCAGGTTTATAATTATGATAAAAAAACGACACACTATTATCCCCGCCGTAATTCTATTGATAATTTGCTTTATCATTTTTATGTTTTCAATACCTGTTCACAAAAACAATGGCGCTGAACCATGCCTGCCGGGGCAAAATCTGCCGGCAAAAATGCCGGACAATCCTAAACCTGTCGGGCCCGTCGAATCTGTCGAGCGGCACAAGGCCGCAATTGAAATGCCGGAAACTGCAAAAAAATATCCATTTGATAAGAAGGAAATTGATGCACTCCATAAAAAAATCAGACAAAAGGACAATATTAGCGACGCAGAGAAAAGATACGCCATCCGATTCTTCGACTTTCTGATTGAAACCGACGATTTTACATCACTGCGGGACCAGATTGAAACCATCAAAGCGTCCAATTACGGTACCGACCTCGATTCATTCTGGTACAAAAAATGGGGACTGGGCAAGCAGGAAAGTTTTTCATATCCCGAACAGATCTACATTTTTTTTCTCGACTATATGGCACAGGGGTGGGAAGCTTATAATCAGATAGACCTCGACAATTTGCGTCCTGCCGAGCAGGCACACCTGCAAAATACAAAAGCCGCACTTGCAGGTAAAGAAATAAATATTGAAGATGAGATTAAAAACGCATTGGCAGGAAAATCAGAATTTGATATAGCCTTTTTGCGGGCGGTAAAGGTACTGTCGGAACAAAAAACCATCACTGATAAAGATATCGTCTTTCAGATTCGCTATTTTTCACAAGCCGGCGATTCAGGATTTATGCCTTTGAATGATTCAAACGATGCTAATTCGCAGTAAAAAAGCCCCTTCGGACCGGTCCGGACGGGAGATTGCCGGCCATGACGCCTGTAAAAATGTGAAGCGTCGTTCGTGAAGCGTATCTCGTAAAACTCTTCACGCTTCACAAGATACAACATATACAGCCTGCGAAGAGTTGTCAGCCCCGACGCCTGCTATCAGGGTCAGATTGGCGCAAATTTGTGATTACATTATATCGTTGACCCGCAGGACTCACCTGCGGACTTACGGGTGCGCAGTCATACTGACGGCGGCTAAACAATGTTAAATTTGAATATTAAATGTTAAATGGTTATAATCCGCGGTTGCAAAAAAACACGGCACTAACGATAAATTCTACGATTCCTCATCAATTTTCCTATAAACATCGTTTTCCATAATAAATTTTATAACATCCGGGTGCAATAATCCATCTGTGCTTTGGCCATTGAACAATCTGTTGCGAATTTCGGTGCTGCTTATCGGCACAAGCGGCGTTTGAATCATATTCCGTTTGAGTTTTTCAATGCGCTCGCCGCCAATTGCAGGCTCAAGGCCGGATATATCAATCTGAAAGCCGGGCCTGGGCATAATGCAAATAGTACACATATCAAGCAAATCATTAACCCGGTACCATCGGGCAAGCCCAGCAGCCGCATCAGCCCCCAAAAGCCAGCATATTTCCGAATCGCGGCCGAATTTCCCCCGCATTTCCATTACGGTATCAATTGTATAGCTCGGTAATGCCCTGTTTAATTCGCAATAATTGACTGCAAATGTCGGATTGTCTGCTATGGCAAGACGTATCATCTTGATTCTGGCTTCGTCTGAAGCATGCGGCATATTGTCCTTGTGCGGCGAACGTCTTGCGGGTATGAAAACAACTTTAGCAGCCTTTAACACCTCGCGTGCCGAGTTTGCAACAGCAGTATGCCCCAGATGAATGGGGTCAAAACTGCCGCCGAACAGTAATATTTTGTGTTTTTCCGCCGACAATTAACAGCCTTTCTGTTGAATTTACTCAAAAATTTTTTCAGATTTATTAAAAATCATAGCTGATTACCGACAAAGAGTTTGAACACGATTTGTCGGCGATAGTCAAGAATTTTTTTTGACAGAATTTGCAAACACAAAAAACACACCGACGGCAATTGCGGGATTACAATAAAATGTATTGAAACGACTGCTAAATTACATTATCGCTGAATTTAATTGAACGCCGCGACAAAAATATTTGTTATGCCGGAGGATGTCTTTGTACTATTCAAATCCCGGCAGGAGATAACAATCGATGATTCCGACGCAGCAGACAAAATGAAAAAAATCTAATGTTTCAAAAAAGATTTTGACGATAAATAGATTAAACAGCCGGACTTATCGCAAAAATATTTGACAAATTTGCGCAATAATGAGATAAAGGCCGCGATGATTCACATTTTTTCACCGAAAGGAGGTGAATAGCGGTGGCAAAAAAGAAAGCTGCAAAAAAGAAAGTGGCAAAAAAGAAAAAAGCCAAGAAGTAAGATGAGCAAGCCTTAATTGCCGATAAGTTGCAAAGCACAGGCAGTAAGGCTGACGCGTCACGGAAAAAAGATAACTGCCACAACTTTAAAACTTATCTTTTTGGCAACAAAACACCGTTGAAGGCTTCATCATCAGATGAAGCCTTCGGTTTTTTATGACCCATCGGACCGGCCGACAGGCTAAAAGATACGCCTTCTTGACAGTTTCCTTAATAATGGTATCATCCATTTTTCCGGAAGTTATTTATTGAAAGGGATTTCCATGAGACTTCTGACTATTTTGTGCGTATCGATTACGCTCCTGATGTTCTGCGGCTGTCAGGAGCAGCAGGCTAAAAGCGAAAAGCAAAGCAAACCTGTCGGCTGTGCTAAAATCGCCGACCAGGGCAATGCCCAAAGCCGTCTGATAGCCGATGAAAATCTTCGACTTAAGAACCGTATTGCCGAGCTTGAAAAGATAATTGCCGCCAAGGACGCTGAAATAGAGAAAATCAACTCGGAAAACCAAAAGGAGCTGGAAGCCAGTGCCGAATCGTCAAAACACTTGTTAGATATGTTTGCCGAGGCACAGGGTAAAATTGAGCAGCTCGAAAAGGAACTGGCTGAACTGAAGCAAAAATAGAACAGGCCTGGGGAATTGTCAGCTCCGACGCCTGCCATCGGGGGCAGACTTGCGCAAAGTCGCGATTACATTATACTGATGACCCGCAGGACAGGCCTGCGGGCTGACGGATACGCCGTCGTGCCGACAGCGGCTAAACAATATTAAATGTTAAATCTTAAATGTTAAATGTTAAATCTTAAATGTTAAATGTATTGTGTTATGGGTATTTTTTACGCAGCGACGCGGCTACCAGTCCTAAAAACATCGGTTGCGGTCTCAGCGGGCGTGAAGTAAGACACGGATGAGCCTGAGTGCCTATGAAGTACGGATGTCCGGGAAGTTCGAGAATCTGCATAATGGGGTAATTTGGGGCTTTGCCGGAAAAAACCATACCCGCCTTTTCGAGTTTTTCAATATACCTGGGGTCAACTTCATAGCGATGCCTGAACCGCATTCTTATCCGCTCTGATTTGCCGAACAACTCCCAGGCAAGGGTTTGCGGCTTGAGTATTACGTCATATCCGCCGAGTCTCATATTGCCGCCCAGGCCTTCGATTTTTTTCTGTTCCGGCAAAATATTTATAACCGGCTCTTTGCAGTTAGGCTCTATTTCCGTACTGTTGGCATCTTTTAGTCCGCAGACATTACGGGCGTATTCAATCACGGCTATTTGAAAACCTAAACAGATTCCCAGATACGGAAGGTTATTAACACGCGCATATTTTACACAGGAGATTTTACCTTCTGTGCCTCTAACGCCGAAACCGCCCGGCACAATAATGCCGTCAACGTCCCGCAAATACTCTGCTGCATTGCCGTCATTGACATTGGTCGTTTCTATCCACTTAATATTGACATCTCCGCCGAGGGTAATACCGGCGTGTTCAAGCGCGTTAATAATCGAAGCATAGCTGTCGCGCACCGAGGTATATTTGCCGGTTATGCCTATTGTAAGGGGCTTTTTTGTCTGCGAGATTTTGTCGGTAAAGCTGCACCATTTGGCCCATTCGTCCCTTTCCTTGCGCAGGTTAATTTTGTCTTCCAGCTTCAGCATTCGCAGTACTTCAAAATCAAGTCCCGCCTCTCGCAGCATGGCTGGTATCGTGTATATGCTTGCCGAATCGTGGATACTCACAACTCTGTTTATCGGCACGTTGCTATAGACGCTGATTTTCTGGCGGACTTTTTCACTTACCGGATTTGAGCATCGGCAGGCGACTATGTTCGGCTGAACTCCGCTTTGCATCAACTCTCTTATCCCGAGCTGAGCGGCCTTTGATTTTTGCTCGCCGAGCGTATTCGGCTCAAGAATATAAGTAAGCGCCACAAAGCAGCACGAGTTTGGGCCTTCTTCATAGGCAAGTTCGCGCATAGCCTCGATATAGAATGCGTTTTCCAAATCGCCTACCGTGCCGCCTATTTCCACGAATACCACGTCAGCCCTGCTGTCGTGTGCCAATGTGCGAAGTCGCAGTTTGACCTCGCCGGTAACATGGGGAATCATTTGTACATCTCTGCCGAGATAATCGCCGTGCCGTTCCTTATTAAGGACGGAGTTATATATTTGTCCCGATGTGCAAAAATTCAGCCGCGACAGGTCATGGTCGAGCATTCGCTCGTAAGTGCCGAGGTCCATATCGCATTCCATGCCGTCGTCAAGTACGAAGACTTCGCCGTGCCGGAACGGATTCAGCGTGCCGGAGTCAACGTTAAGATAGCCTTCGAGCTTGATTGGCGAAACTTTAAGGCCTTTGTCCAGCAGCAGTTTGGCAAGGCAGCTTGAAAAAATCCCCTTGCCCAGCCCGCTCATCACCGTACCCATTACGATAATGTATTTGGTTTTGCCCTTCTGATAGCCTTTGGGCATGGGAATGAAATATTCGTTCTCGCCCGAGGTATCGCCGGCAGAAGAAAGCAATGTATTGGCGTTTTTCATAATTATTTTTTATTTCTTTTCCAGGTATCTTGTAACAAATTTATCATATTGTTCGGGGGTGTCAATGCCGTCGCAGCAGTGCGATACCAGCGCGGTCAATATTGAATATCCGCACTCTATCGCCCGAAGCTGTTCAAGTTTCTCGGCCTGTTCAAGCATTGTCGGCGGCAGCTTTGTAATCTTCAGCAAAAATTCCCTGCGATATGCATAAATTCCAATATGCCGCAGATAATTTGCAATATTACCCACTCCGCCGCCGTTTCTGTCGTAAGGAATCACCGAGCGGGAAAAATATTTCGCATATCTGTCCTTGTCAATCACGACCTTGACAATATTTGGATTGCTTATCGATGCGGCATCGGCGAATCTTGCGACAAGCGTCGCCATATCCGCCTGAGGATGGTCGATAAGCAGTTGAGCGAGCATATCGATATTCTGCGGGTCAATCTCCGGCTCGTCGCCCTGGATATTAAGCACGATATCCGCTGCAATATTTTGTATGGCCTGGGCTATGCGGTCGGTGCCGCTGGGGTGTTGCCGGTCGGTCATAATACCTTCCGCCCCGAACTGCCGGCAGGCCTGCATAATCCTGTCGTCATCAACGGCAATATATACTTCCGAAATAAGTCGGGACTGTCTTACCCGTTCCCAGGTATGCTGAATGAGGTATTTGCCGGTATTTCGAGCCAGCATTTTACCGGGAAAACGCGAAGAGTCATATCGAGCCGGTATTACCGCAATAATTTTCAAGGCGGCCTCAATGGCAAGTGTTAGCAAAAACAGTATCATAAATATAACCCTCGCCGATGTCAAGATTTCTGTCGGTAATAATGTTTGAATTTGACAAAATCCCGCTATAATATGGCCTGAATGAAATTATGCTTACCGCTCACTAATGTTCGCGGCTTTGAAAGAACCCGGCGAACAGGCCCGCGGCGTATTGTCAGCCCCGATACCTGCCGTCGGGGTCAGACTTGCGCAAAGTCGTGATTACATTGTACTGATGACCCGCAGGACAGGCCTGCGGGCTAAACGGGTCTGGTTTTTGATTTCGTATAGTTATGCAGCTTAACCGAAAAAAATCGTATTTGATTCTTGTTGCCCTGTGGGCGGTGATATTTTTGCCGGCACTTGGCGCAGAAGGCTTTCGCGGCGAGGAAGGCCGGCGTGTAATTCCCGCTGTAAATATGCTCAAGACCGGCAACTGGATTGTGCCGCAGATTGCCGGCAGGGATTATCACAACAAGCCGCCCGGCATAAACTGGCTCATCGCCGTATCGTTTATTATTACAGGCCATATCAGCGAAACTACCGCAAGACTGCCGTCGGTAATTTTTATACTCGGTTTTGTGAGCCTGCTTGTCTGGCTGCCGGGCAAATGGCTCGATACATCCGCCCGGTTCATCGCCGCGATTATTTTTATGACAAATATTACAATGCTCGAAAAAGGCCGGCAGATTGAAATAGAAGCGGCGCTGGCTTCGATGACCGGTATGGCGGTGTTCTGGTGGCTCAACGCCCGGCAGGAAAAATGGCCGCAATGGGCATTATGGCTCGTACCGGCGGTAATCATCGGATATGGAATGCTCGTCAAAGGACCGTTCATCGCATTTTTCTTTTATGTTACCATTGGGGCGGTTTTATTCCGCCTAAAACAACTCAAACAACTGCTCCGGCCGGGTCATATTTTTGCGGTGATAATTATGGCGGCGATGAATATCGCCTGGCTGGCGGCTACCCGCGGTAAAACTCAAACCGATGCAATGAGCAATATGATGTGGCATCAATTTATCATCAGGTTCATACCGGAAAATCCGCAGCGTTTTGCGGAAACTTTCACGGATTCGTTTGTAAATTTTCTGCCGTGGCTGCTTTTTGTGCCTGTGCTGTGGGATAAAAAACGGCTGTGTGAGCTGGAGCTTGAGCAAATAAGATTCTTCAAAGGCGCCAGACTCGGCCTGATAATTTCGTTTCTTTTCATTGCTTTTTTGCCTACCGGCGAATCGCGCTATGCAATGCCGGCCTTTGCGACTGCGGCTGTCCTGCTTGGCTGGATGATGTCAATAAAAAGAAAACAGCCCGCCGGTGATTCGATGTGGAAATTTATCATATTTGCGGGTTTGTTATGCTCATGCATTCTTGCCGGAGCAGGCCTGCTGCGATTGAACACAAAACCGTTCTCAATATTCACTGCTTTGCTGTGCTTTGCATTTACGGCATATTTGATAATCGCCGAACGGAAAAAGGACTTTGACTCTATAAAACTTTTTACACTTACCGCCTGCCTTATCGCTATACTGATGCTCGAACATGTCGCTTTTATTGTGCCGATAAGGATTTCAAAGGAACTTTACCGCCCGGCTGCAAAAGCCGTTACCAGTCTTGTACCGCAACAACAGACGATATACGTTTTCGACCCTGGGTATCAGACATTCTTTTTCTATCTGCCGCAATCAACAGTTTATATTTACGACCCAAATCTTATCGACGATAAAGTCCAATATCTTATTGTAAGGCAAGTTTCTCTTGATAAGCTGGGCAATATAGACGCTTTTGCTAAAAGGAATCCGGAAATCATTTACGAATTTCCAGGTAAAATTCAAAATGAATTTCGTTTAATAAAATTGGATAATTCCAGGGTAAAATGGTGAGCTGGATTGACAGAAAAAACATAATGCGCTAATATACGGTAATGAGACTTGAAAAGCGAAAACCTACCGGCAGAGAAAAAGACGACGCTGCCGTTGTGTATCTTGAAAAGCTAAGGCATCATTTGCACTTTGCACCGCACAGCGGCGGCAAAAAACTTGCCGCCAGGAAGCTGTCCTGGCTCCAGGATGACGGTCTTGAGATTCTTGAGGAAGCGGTTTTTATGCAGGGATCTTCAAAGGCGACAAAACTGGCCGCGGTTTACGGCCTGCGTAAAATGCATGGAAGAATGAAGGCTCGGGCGATGGCTGTTTTGTTAAGGGGAATGGACAGTTCCAACGCAGTAATTCACGAAGTGTGTGCACATGCTTTATCGCTTATGAACAAACCCCGCAGAGATGAAGAAAACAAATCTTCACTTAATTTTAACATTAAAACCCTGCCGGCGAATTCAGCTCCTAAAACACATCAGCCGCTGGATATGTCTCACCCTGATTAACAGCCACGAATGAACACGAATTTATTTTGGATTTTGGATTGAAACTGCGGATTTCGCGGATTAACACTGGTTATTTTTAGACTCGGATTAACACGGTTTTTCTGTAATCTGAAATCTGTAATATTTTTGTTTGTAGATTCCTGTATAAATAATGTTTCAGACAAATTATAGGGGTTTAGAGAAATGCTAATCGCCATAATATCAGATACGCATGATTCTCATCACGGGGTAAAGGCTGCGGTAAAAATCTGCACCGAACACAGGCCACAATATATTCTTCACGCCGGCGATATAACCAGCGACTGGACAATATTCCAGCTAAGCCAGATACCCGACGCAAAACTTATTGCCGTGCTGGGCAACTGCGATAACGACCCGCAGCCGATTATCGACGCCGTGCAAAGTCTCGGCGGAGAAATCCATCAGCCGCCATGGAAAGGCGAAATCGCCGGAAAAAATTTCTATATGACCCACAAACCCGACCATATCGAGTACGTCGCCGAGAGCAAAAACTACAATATTGTAATTTACGGCCATACCCACCAGCAGGACATCCGGCAAATCGGGCAGACCCTGCTGATAAACCCAGGTCTTGCCAGAAGCGGCTTTGGTTCTCCCGGCAGTATGGTTCTGCTCGAAACCGAAAGCATGACAGTGCAAAATTTTTCACTGAAATAGCCGTCAATTTCCTTGCAAACCAACGGCAGGCTCTGTAAATTAGCCTCAATTTTGTACCGTCCGCATTGATAATCCGTTCCATAGAGACCAAGATGCCGAAACGTAAAGATATCCATAAAATTCTTATCATAGGTTCAGGCCCTATTATCATCGGCCAGGGTTGCGAATTTGACTATTCCGGCACACAGGCCTGCAAAGCTCTTAAAAAAGAAGGCTATCACGTGATACTGGTCAATTCTAATCCGGCTACCATAATGACCGACCCGGAGCTGGCCGACCGCACATATATAGAGCCAATCACCTCTGAATATGTCGAAATGATAATCAAAAAAGAAAGACCCGACTGTGTGCTACCCACTATCGGCGGACAAACCGGCCTGAATGCTGCCGTTGCGCTGGCCGAAAGCGGCGTACTTGAAAAATACAATTGCAGACTTATCGGGGCACAATTGCCGGCCATTAAAAAAGCCGAGGATCGCGAACTGTTTAAGAAGACCATTCAAAAAATCGGACTGGAAGTACCCCGCAGCGGATATGTAAGCTGCTGGGAAGAGGCAAGAAAAATCATCGATATTATTAAATTCCCGGCGATTATCCGCCCCAGCTTCACACTCGGCGGCACCGGCGGCAATATCGCATATAATATGGATGAATATCGTCAATTTATCGAATGGGGACTAAATCTCAGCCCAAAACACCAGGCTCTTGTCGAGGAATCGGTTGTCGGCTGGAAGGAATTCGAGCTTGAGGTAATGCGAGATAAAAAAGATAATGTCGTAATTGTCTGCTCGATTGAGAATCTCGACCCGATGGGTATTCATACCGGCGATTCGATTACCGTTGCCCCGGCACAAACGCTTACCGATAAAGAATATCAGATAATGCGCGACGCATCGCTAAAAATCATCCGCGCGATAGGGGTTGAAACCGGCGGGTCAAATATCCAGTTTGCTATCAATCCCGAAACCGGCAAAATGTATGTAATCGAGATGAACCCTCGTGTTTCCCGCAGCTCGGCTTTGGCCTCAAAGGCAACGGGATTCCCGATAGCCAAAATCGCCTCACTGCTTGCCGTGGGCTATACCCTCGACGAAATAGCCAACGACATTACAAAGAAAACGCCTGCCTGCTTTGAGCCAACGATTGATTATGTCGTTACCAAATGGCCGAGATTTACATTCGAAAAATTCCCGGCGACAAGCCCCGAACTTACCGTACAGATGAAATCGGTCGGTGAGGCAATGGCGATAGGCAGAACGTTCAAGGAATCGCTGCAAAAGGCTATTCGCTCGCTGGAAATCGACCGGTTTTCGCTCGACGGCAAACATATCGGCGATGTAACCGACCGCGAGCAGATACGCGCCAGGATTCGCACGAACTGCTGGGACAAGCTCTGGTGGGTTGCACAGGCGCTAAGACAAAAAATATCAGTTGATGAAATTTATGGCCTTTGCAAAATTGACCCGTGGTTTCTCAATAATATAAAAGATATTATTGATTTCGAGACAAAAATCAAAAAAATGCCGAGCATAGATAAATTATCCGTGGCTTTGCTGCGACAGGCCAAAGAATACGGCTTCAGCGATAAATATATGGCTTCAATCGTCGGCGTTAATGAGCCGGCATTTCGAGACAATCGCAAAAACAACGGCATAAAGGCTGTTTATAAATTAGTCGATACCTGCGGAGCCGAGTTTGAGGCAAGCACGCCTTATATGTATTCGACTTATGAAACTCAGTGTGAGGCCAATCCGACAAACCGGCGGAAAATAATGATTCTCGGCGGCGGTCCGAACCGAATCGGCCAGGGTATTGAGTTCGACTACTGCTGCTGTCATGCTTCGTTTGCGCTGCGGGAAATCGGCATTGAATCCATTATGGTCAACTGCAACCCGGAGACGGTAAGCACCGATTACGACACATCCGACAGGCTTTATTTTGAGCCTTTGACGTTCGAGGATGTGATGTCAATAGTCGATACGGAAAAGCCCGACGGCGTAATTGTGCAGTTTGGCGGACAGACGCCTTTGAAGCTGGCTGTGCCGCTGGCAAAGGCTGGGGTAAAAATCATAGGCACAAGCCCCGACAGTATCGACCTCGCCGAAGACCGCCGCAGATTTAACGAGCTTGTCGATAAGCTCAAACTTAAACAGCCGGCCAGCGGTACAGCCAAAAATTATGACGAAACACTCAAAATAGCTCAAAGACTCGGCTATCCGCTTTTGATAAGGCCTTCGTTTGTATTAGGCGGGCGGGCAATGGAAATCGTTTACGATGAGGCGTCGCTGAAAAACTGCGTCGCCCAGGCCATTGAGGTATCGGGCGAACATCCTATACTTATCGACAAATTTCTCGACGACGCAACGGAAATTGATGTTGACGCGATAAGCGACGGCAGAATTACCGTTGTCGGCGGCATTATGGAGCATATCGAGGAAGCCGGCATTCATTCCGGCGACAGCGCATGCTCGATTCCTCCTGCCAATATAAGCAAAAATGTTATCGACGAGCTGATGCGACAGACAAAAATGCTTGCCAGGGAACTTGACGTCTGCGGCCTGATGAATATCCAGTTCGCGGTGAAAAATGAAGAAGTTTATATTCTTGAAGTTAATCCGCGGGCATCACGGACAGTGCCGTTTGTGAGCAAGGCGATAGGCGTGCCGCTGGCGAAACTTGCGGCCAAAGTTATGGCAGGTATGACGCTTGAACAGCTTGGCTTTACAAAGGAAATCGTGCCGAAATATTATTCGGTAAAGGAAGCGGTGTTTCCGTTTTTGAAATTCCCCGGCGTTGATACTCTGCTTGGGCCGGAAATGAAATCCACAGGCGAGGTAATGGGGATTAGCGACGATTTAGGCATTGCTTACGCCAAATCGCAGCGGGCTGCGGGTAATCCGCTGCCCAAAAGCGGAAAAATATTTCTAAGCGTTAAAGACGCCGACAAGCCTGCCGCTGTTGAGCTGGGGCGAAAGCTGGTACAACTCGGTTTCAAAATAGTCGCCACAAAAGGCACATGCCTAAAGCTAATTGAGAACAATATACCGGCAGAATTCGTACTGAAGGTAATCGAAGGCCGTCCGAATATCGTTGATATGATAATTAACGGCGAAATCGCCCTGATTATCAATACGACCATCGGCTCACAGACAATCCGCGATTCATTCACGATTCGCAGAACAGCCGTTGACAGACAAACGCCTTACGTTACAACTATCCGCGCAGCCCGTGCGGTAGCAGATGCTATCGAATCAGTAAAAAATAAACGTGTGGATGTAAAACCAATACAGTTATATTATAAATAGGGTATAGGAAGGATTTAAATCCGAAATCCGAAATCCGAATATCGAAATCCGAAAAAATATCGAATGCCCAAAATACAAATATTCAAAACAAAACCTGCAAGTAAGGGATTCTTTGTTTTGAACATTGGAATTTAGAATTTCGAATTTGTTTCGGATTTCGAGTTTCGGATTTTAAAGAACCCCGCGAATAAATCGCGGGGCTAACTATGTTCTATACCCTATTTCCGTAACTTTTTACGAGGTATCTTTTGAAGGCAGTATTATTACTTGAAGACGGAACGGTATTCACCGGCAACAGCTTCGGCGCAAAAGGCCGAAAGTACGGCGAGGTTGTTTTCAATACCGCCATGAGCGGATACCAGGAAATACTCACCGACCCGTCATATTACGAACAAATTGTAACGATGACCTATCCGCAGATAGGCAATTACGGCACAAACACCCTCGACGTGGAATCAAACAAGGTTTTCTGTTCCGGTTTTGTAGTAAAGGAAAACTGCAAATATCCCAGCAACTGGCGAAATGGAAAAAGTCTCAGCGACTATCTAATCGCCCACAATGTCGTGGCGATTGAAGGCATCGATACGCGAATGCTCGTTAAAATGCTGCGCAATACCGGCGCAATGAAAGGCATAATCTGCTCCGACGGCACAGCAGTGA
>DYLR01000046.1 GCA_020721975.1 Blastopirellula marina
GGTCGGCGGGTTGCCGAAAACGTAAACAGCGCCGGCAGATGCGGAAACGGTGGTTTTTGTCGGCGCACCGGCAACGGCATAATAACCCTTAATCGCAACTGCTGTGCCTAAATTGTCGCCCTTGACGCCGTTGTCGGCAAGCAGTTTCGCCGTTTGCTGCCAGGCGCTGTCGCGTTCAAAAATATATATTGCTCCTGCGTTTGTGCCGTTTTGGGAGTCTGTGCTTGCACCAACGACTATTTTCAACTCTTCAATGGCAACGGCACAGCCGAATGCGCTGTTTGACGTGCCGCCGAGAGGCGTTATAGTCTGTTCAAATTCCCAAGGCAGGTCGATAATATCAGGACAAAAATAAACATTTGCATAATTGCCGAGCCTGGCGCCGGCTACGGCACGGTCGCCGTTCACATCAACGCAGCAGCCCAGCCGTCCGCCGGCAGTCGAACCGAAAAATTTACCGACCATCAGCCACACACCGCTGAAATTACGATAGATATAAACCGAGCCGGACTCTGCTCCGTAGTCGTCATCCTGGTCTGCGCCGATGAAGGCGTAATGGCCGGAAATTGAAACGGACACCCCGAAATGATCGCCGGTTGCCCCGTCATCGGGAAAGATTTTTTGTGCCTGCTCCCAAACCGAGCCGGACTTGCGGAAAAGATATGCCGAGCCGGAATCGCTGCCTTTGGGGTCGTCTTTCCAGGCGCCGACAATCGCCCAGTCGCCGTCAATATCGACACTGCTGCCGAATTCGTCGCCGCCGGAGCCGTCGTCCGGGAGCAGTTTTGCCTTTTGCATCCAGCCGGATTCAAGAACTTCAAAAATATACGCTGCACCCGTATTTGAAGCCAGCTCGTCGCAGTAAGGGGCGGTAGCGATAATTAGATTGCCGTCCATTGCCGCAGCCGAGCCTAATTCATCTGCGGTATTTGAGTCCGCCGCGGTGATAGATGCAACAAACGGCCACGTTTGCGCCTGCTGTTCAAAAAGATATACAGCGCCGGTATCAAAGGCAGTTCTGCCAGGCACCCCTGCGATGATGTAATTATCCTCAATTGCAACCGACTTGCCGAGACGGTCATAAGCAGCGGCTGAATCGGTCAGTTCGGCCAGTTGGCGCCATTCGGCCTTTAGCTGCAAAATAAATGCGAAAAGCAAAAAAAATAAGAACAGCAACACTGTTTGTGGTTTTGTCATATTGCAAATATCGGCTATTTACCCCCATCCCTGTGGGTAAAAATATAACCCCTTTCGTCCGGTAATATAACCTATCTTGCCCGAATTGTCAAGAAATGTGGTTCTTACGCCCCCGGTTCTCTCATCCGAAAGCCTTTTGGTTATTGGTCATTAAATGGATGTTGTGTTATTGGATTATGAAGATACCAGCGTAAAACACTGCATCCCGTCAGTGATATGCATAAAGGTTCTCAGGCAGCATCGGTGAAAAAAGTTCAGAGCTAATCTCTTCTATACTCTTTGTACCTCGCAAAGTCCTTCTTGCTGCTGCCCGAGACGGACTTCCCTGTCCGCAGCGCTTCTATTAAAATCGCCTGCGCATGGCAAGCGCACTGTGCCGGTATCCGGTTCTCCAAATCCCTCGGCGGCGCCGAGTATCAAAGCCGTATCGGCAAGCACGAATTGCTTAATCATACTCTTCGCCACACAATTCAGACCCAGCGAAAGTATTTGTTCTTCAACCATTGACGCTATCGTTCTTGCCGTATGCCTGTCCACACCAAGTTCGTTCATCAAATCAGCGACTATTATTGATTTATTCCACATTTCGGTCAAGTGATTTACTCTGATATTTTTGATTTTTTTTATATCGTCATAGCTGGTAATCCGCAAATCGGCCACTTCAAGGCAGTTGCGCCGTATTTTTCGCAGATAATGATGCTCACTTAAGGAAGCGGCCGCCCAATCGTAACCTGTGGCGCTAAGTACGGCTTTGATGACCTCGTGAATTTCGGAACTGCTCACCGTGTCCTGTCCGACCCGGTGATAAAGGTAGTATGTTACGGCATCGGCAAGCTGCTCGGCCAGAAAAATCGAATCGCCGTCAATGCCCGCAAGTACATTACTTAGCGCAGCGATAACCTTTGTGTGAAGATATTCTTCTATACTGCCGTCGGCTTTGATGACTTTCAATTGCATTTATAATCCCTTATGCTGCAAAAACCTACGACAAAAACAGTTCCTTCCCGCCACAGCCGAAAAAACCTGTCAGTCGCCAAACAGCTTCGGCTGCCGTGTTTCGTCCGGCTCGTTAAGAGTCTGCGTTACCTCTTCAATCAATTCGCCTGCATCTGTAAACTGGCGATAAACGCTGGCAAAACGGATATACGCCACTTTATCGACGCTGCGCAAATGTTTCATAACGCTTTCGCCTATAAACCGGCTGGAAATTTCCTTTTCGGTCTGGCGAAAAATGTCTTCCTCGACACGGTCGGCTATCTGCTGTATCTGCTCGGCGGAGACCGGCCGTTTATAACAGGCCTTCTCAAGCCCGGCAATAACCTTATAACGGTCATAAGGCACACGTGAATTGTCTTTTTTGATTACAGAGAGCTTAAAACTCTCGCCGGCCTTCTCATAAGTGGTAAAACGCCTCCCGCACGAAAGACAAAAACGCCTCCTGCGAATCACCCTGCCGGCTTCGCTGGAGCGTGAATCGATAACCTTGTCTTTGTCTTCCTTGCAATAAGGACATCTCACGTTGCCTTTCCTCCGGCGATTTCGCTTCCTATATCTTGATTTAACAAGATTCTAACAACAACATATAGTATGTCAACAGGGAATATTAAGGAAATGTCTATTTTTTTAGAGGAATATACCCCCAAAAAATGTAAAATATTCCATTATGCAGCAACAACTTGAAAATATATTACACCCCCCTGCCAAGAGGGTTTTATTGCGATACCGGCACGTAATCTGGGATTGGAACGGCACGATACTGGACGATTCGTGGCTTTGCGTGGAGATTCTCAACAATTCACTTGCCCGTCGCGGCCTTAAAACGGTTACGCTGAAAGAATATCAGCAGCGATTCGGCTTTCCGGTACAGCAGTATTATGAATCGCTGGGCTTCGATTTTTCACGCGAGACCTTTCACGATGTGTCGGTGGATTTTCATGCATACTACTCTGCCAGGCGATTCGAATGTAAAATGCAGCAAGGCGTTCTTGAAACGCTGGAAGCATTGAAGCAAATGGGAATAACACAATCGGTACTTAGCGCTTATGAGCAGAGTATGCTCGAACAGGTGATAGACCACTACGGCCTGCGAAAATATTTTACGCAGCTTGTGGGAATGAATGACATTTACGCCGCCAGCAAGGTCGATAACGGCAGGTTGCTTGTAAGGGGACTGACCTGTTTGCCGTCGCAGGTGCTGCTGGTCGGCGATACGATTCACGACTGGGAAGTTGCAAGGCAAATCGGCGTGGATTGCGTTTTATTCCCCGGCGGACATCAGACCATTGAACGGCTGCAAACCTGCGGCGTAAAAATAATCCCGAAAATCAGCCGAGTCGCGACGATGGTATGCAATGAAAAGATTTGACGAGCAGTTTTGATGGAAAGTTCTACAATTACGACTTTCAACATCTATATATCATCCCCGTTTTCAGTATCAAAAACGCACTTTTGCTATAAAAACTCGAAGTCAGGGTTCGAGTTTTTCTGGACAACTCTGAAAAAGACGATATAATAATCAGTTATGATAGAAAGAATTCAGGATATATCGGCCATACGGAAAATGCTCGATTTCTTTCCGGCAACAGCTATTCTTGGCGCCCGCCAATGCGGCAAAACCACAATTGCACGACAATTTTTCGCTCAACACTATTTTGACCTCGAAAATCCGCTGGATTTGGCTCGGCTTGAAAATCCACAATTGACACTTGAACCGCTCGACGGCCTGATTGTTATCGATAAAGTTCAGCGCAGAGCCGATTTGTTTCCGCTGCTGCGAGTGCTTATCGACCAGAAACCATCGCGTAAATTTTGATACTCGGCAGCGCATCACGCGACCTGTTACAGCAGAGCAGTGAGACTCTGGCAGGGAGAATCGGATATTATTATCTTGGCGGACTGCGATTGACAGATGTTGGCGCTGAAAACATGCAAAAATTATGGCTTCGCGGTTCTTTCCCAAGAGCATTTACCGCGCAAACAGACGAACAAACACGGATGTGGCACGATAATTATATAACCACTTTTCTCGAACGTGATATTCCGCAGCTCGGTATCAGAATACCGGCCAATGAATTAAGACGATTCTGGCTTATGCTCAGTCATTATCACGGACAGCTTCTTAATTACTCCGAGCTTGCAACTTCGTTCGGCGTTTCAGACCATACCGTCAAAAGATATGTTGATATTCTGTGCGGGACATTTATGGCGCGAACAATTCAGCCGTGGCATACGAATATTGGCAAGCGCACGCTCAAACGGCCCAAACTTTATATCCGCGATTCGGGTATTTTGCACAGACTCCTGCCCGTTGATTCAATGGATGCCTTGCTGTCGCATCCAAGACTTGGCGCATCGTGGGAAGGCTTTGCACTGGAAACTGTTTGCCGCTCGCTGAATAAACGCGATGATGAAGTATATTTTTGGCGTGCCTACGATGGCAGTGAAGTTGATTTGTTTTGGCAGAATGACGGCAAAAACTGGGCGGTTGAATTTAAATATGCCGACGCCCCGCGACTGAACAAATCAATGCAGGCCGCCGCTAACGACCTTGAGTTGACTCATTTGTGGATTATTTACCCCGGCTCGCAAAGATACCGCCTTACGGAAAAAATTACCGTCCTGCCGCTAAAAGAAATCGGGGTGGAATGGAAATATACGATAATATGTTAAAAAGTTCGTACCTGGTTTTCTCCACGCAGAATATATTTGGTCCTGTACCGTTCTTTTCCTTCCTGTATTGGAAAGAGATGTCTGTCATCTTCGACAGAAGTTTTACTTATCTCTGCAATGAGATTACCAATAAAATATCCAGGGGCCAACCCTTTCAAATTATAGACTACCCATCCAACCTTATCAGGCGATTGAGGGAATTTTCCCCAAAACTTGATGAAGATATTCGGTCCTAATGAAATACAATCTATTGTTGCTTTTGTTTTTTGATCCGCTTTGCTTATGGCCTGAAGGATTTTATCTACATCCGAGTACTCTTCATAAACAAAAAGGCCAGACCAATGAGGTCCTCCAGCGGAACTGTCAGAAAACAATTTGGTGTTTTGGGAAAGTTTAAGAATTATGTTATAGATTTTGTTGTAACCGTTCACAGGGGTAAAATTGTTTATCCGTGTTTTGACTTCTATTATTGCACGTACAGCACTTGGCGTAACCACCAACAAGTCTCCTTCTTTAAATAACGTATAAGCTTGTTTGTCCACAATCAAAATATCTATCTGTTTTGATGTCGCAGAATCCTTACAAATAAATCCTGTGCCTATTTTTAGATTTTCTGGAAGGTGACGGGACAAAATGCCGTTCAATAATAATTCCTTATGGCTCCCATCCGTGAGCCAATGATTACTCCCAATTAAATTCCGGACTCGATCTTTTGCGGCAATAAGTTCATCATTTATACTTTCCCAATACTTCTTTAGATCGACACCTATATTTGACATTGCTCAATTGCCTGCTATGTATAACCCCCCGGATGACCGGGGGGTTAATAACTCAAATCACTTGCACAATCTGACTTTACTTCGTCTGTTCATCTATCCAGGCGCAGAGTTGCTTCACGTCGGCCAGCGTAATATCGCCCATGTGAGCAATTCTGAACGTAAGGTCTTTGAGCTTGCCGTAGCCGTTGCCGAACACGGCATTATGCTTTGCCTGCACGGCCTTGATAATATCGCCGATAACTGCATTGCGGGAATTCTTAATCACAGTAAGAGTATTCGAGGCGTACTTTTCATCGACAAGCAGCTGCCATTTCTGCTTTGCCCAGCCGCGAACAAACTCGCCCATTTTCTTATGCCTCGCCCAGACATTTTCCATACCCTCCTTTACCAGCCGATGGCACTGATAATTTAATGCCATAATGTGCGGAATTGCCGGCGTTGTCGGGGTCTGATGCTTTTCATCGCTCTTTGCAAACTCCACAAAATCAAAGTAATAGCCCCTTTGCGGAACGGTCTTTGCCTTTTCCATTGCGCGTTTGCTCACCGCAAAAACCGTCAATCCCGGCGGAATTGCAAAGGCCTTCTGCGTCGATGCAAACACAACATCCCAGCCGAGCTTGTCAAAATGAATCGGCAGGCCAATCATTCCGCTTACCGCGTCAACGAACACAAGCACGTCCGGGTACTTCTTTTTCATCATCTCGGCAATATCGTAAAGCGGATTGGTTACGCCTGTGCTGGTCTCATTATAAACTATCGTCATGGCCTTATATTTCCTCTCGGCCAGCTTTCTGTCGATAGCTTCCACTGTATGAGGCATGCCCCATTCAACCTTTAATTCTTCCACGTTGCGTCCGCATTTTTTGGCTACGTCAGCCCATTTATCGCTGAACGCACCGCACATACAGCACAGTACCGTCTCGTCAAAATTCACACAGTTGCGAATACTCGCTTCCCAGATTCCCGATGCCGAACTTGTACTCAAAAATACGTACTGCTCGGTGAATAGAATCTGCTTGAGCAATTTTATTGTTTCCTCGTGAAGCTGCGAGTACTCTTTTGCCCTGTGTCCAAGAGTCGGCCGGGCCAGTTGCTGAAGCACTTCCGGCAGAACGTGTACCGGGCCCGGAATGAAAAGTTTTGGGGGATTTCGCCAGTCAACCATTTTTTGTCTCCAAATATTTTAATTTTTTTTAATCACTAATTTTAACAGCCGCGAATTATTTTATTTTAGATTTTGGGTTCAAGACCAGCCCCGCGGACAGGCCGCGGGGCTGACTATACCTTAAACCATATACCCTTATAACTTATTTATCGTTAGTCCCGTGAAAATCTTGGGATAAAAGAACGTCGATTTTTGCGGCATTTTTTCGCCTGCCGCGGCGACGGCCTGCACCTGCTCGGCACGGGTCGGATTCATAAAAAATAACGCCTGCTTTTGGCCGCCATTAACCGCGTCAATCGCGGCCTGAATCGGCTTATCGAAATCCTTAACATATTCAATATTACTCTGGGCGGCAAGCTGCGCATCGCCTATGCCGAGATGTTTTTCAAGTATCAGCTTCTGCAAAACAACCACATCAAGCGCCTGTGATGCGGCGGATAATGACGGTGCGGCCTGTTTTATAGCCTGGCCGTTTTTCAGCACCAGCGAACAGAACCCGCCGTTATAGTAAAGGCCGAGAGCATTTTGATTTTTATTAAACGCCGTCTTCATTGCTTTTAACGTTTCGCTCTTGCCGGCGGTTTTGTCCACGTGGAAATCTTCTTTCAGCGAATCAATCAATATCCTGCCGTCAAATTTTTTCACATTGCCGATAAGCCTGTGCGTGGGCAGAATCACCAGTCCGCTGTTGCGCATGTTCACAAACGTCATCAGATGGTATTCTGCCGCCGGATTTTTCGTCTCCCGCCAGTAATTCAGCGCAGTTTCATAACGGTGATGGCCGTCTGCAATGACAAGGGGTTTGTCCGCCATCATTTTTTGTATCGCTGCAATATCATTCGCAGAATCAATCATATAAAGACAGTGCCGAACATTTTGTTCATCTGTTGTGTCAATAAGCGGTTTTGTTCCTGCGGCAATGCGGCTGATAATCTCGTCGGCAGTTTTTTCAGGGTCGTCATAGAGCATAAAAATCTGGCCGAGCTGAATTGCCGTTGCGCGCATCAGTTTAAGCCGGTCTGCTTTCGGCCCGTCGAGCGTTTTTTCGTGCGGCCTGACTGCTGTGCCGAATTCCGCAAGTCTGCCGAGTGCAATAAATCCCGACCGCCGGTATTTTTGCCCTCGCAGTTCAAAGCCCTGCACATAGGCATAAATACCTTCTTTGCCGTCCTGCTTCAGCACGCCGGATTTAGTCCACGAATTAAAAAACTCGGCGGCTCTTGTATATTGATTATTTGTTTCACTGTCGGCCGGTTGCGTTTTGCCCTTGTCAATGCGAACGACATTATATGGGTTTTTGCCATAAAGCGCCTGTTGCTGAACATCGTCAATCACGTCATACGGCGGAGCGATACAATCTCCGGCATCGCCTACAACGGCGGCGTTGAATCTATATGCTCTGAAAGGTCGGATTTCCATATCTTGGCGTTAAGTCTCCGGTCATTGGTATTTTACATGCGCCGTCGCTGCGACGGCGGCTAAACGGGCAAAATTATAGTCCAAACGGCGGCAAATTGCAATAACTCTGTCATTTCAGAACAAAAAAGACTAGAAATTATTACTGACAGAAAGTAAAATCCTCAAACACTGCTTATGACAAGGAGGCTGTTTATGTATGACCGTCAGAATAAGTATAGATGAGCATGAGATTAAGGACCTGCGGAAAGAGCTGGAAAATTTTCAGGCGGAAAAAGAACGTGTGCGTGCGATTGTCGACCAAATCGGCGGCATTTCCACCTTTCACATTGAGTGACCTTTTTACGGCACCGGCGCTGTTGGTTTTTCTGTGGATAACCTGTACAACTGCGATGCTTGCTGCAACAGCCTTGTACTCTGCGACAATGCTCCGTGGGCAATAATACAATCCTTACCAACAGCTTGTTAGTCTGCCACGTACTTTGCTCACAGGTTATCCACATAGCCGATATGTGTATTTATTTCCATAACTTCCTTACAAATAAGCACTTACTGCCGAAAAACCAATACAATATAACAATTTCACGGTTGATACAAAGATTACTGTGTAAAGTCTTAAAAAAATATACTTATCAATACTGAAAAACATTGCCGAGGACAGGTTAAAAAATTTTGCCAGTATTCAGCAAAACTCTTTCAAAATCAGAAGGGATGTATTAAACTATTCTGCCTGGCAAGGCAAAGGAAAATGGAGTTATCCACATTTTTAAGATAGGATGAAAAATGAAAGTCAGATTTAATCGAGCTGCTCTTAGTGAAGGATTAAACCTTGTATCCAGTGTTGTGCCGGCACGCACAACCAAACCTGTGCTGCAATGCGTAAAAATAGTTGCGGAACAGACCAGCGTGTATATGTCTGCGACCGATTTTGAGGTGGGTATTACTATAACGGCGGGACAGGCTGAGGTTGAAAAGCCTGGCGTATGTGTTCTGCCGGCAGACCGCCTGGCAGCTATCGTCCGCGAAAGTGTTGATGATAGGCTGATATTTGAAGCCCGGCAGGCATCCTGTGAAATATGTGGCCAGGACAGCCATTATACTATCCTCGGACACGAGCCGGACCAATATCCGCAAATTCCGGGTTTTGAGGGCAAGAGCAACTTTGAGATGGAGTTGCGTGCGCTTCAGCAGGCGATTGCCCATACGATATTCGCTGCTGCCCGCGAAAATACCCGGTATGCTTTGAACGGACTGCTGTGGGAACCAAAGGGCAAGAAACTGACTATTGTCGGCACGGATGGCCGGAGGTTGGCAAAAATGCAAATTCCGGCAACGGAAAATGCAGCCGGCTCTATCAAAATGGAGCGCATTATCATCCCGGCCAAAACAATGGCGCTGGTTGGCAGGATAGCAGCCGGTGAAAAAGACACTATTGCCGTGCAGTTTGTGGATAACCAGGTGATATTCTCAAGCAGCAGCGGGATTGTGATAAGCTCGAATCTCGTCGAGGGTAATTTCCCCAAATATGAGGACATCATACCAAAAGATTATGATGTTAAGCTGCAACTCAATACTGCTGCCGTATTAAGTGCCGTCAGGAGAGCTGCTTTACTGGTGAACGAGGAATCCAAAGGTATCCGGCTGAGTCTGAATAAGGGCAAAATCGTCTTTAGCAGCCGCGCACCGGAAACAGGCGATGCGGAAATTGATATGATGGTTGATTATGCCGGTAAGCCCCTCGACATCGGTTTCAACCCGCAGTTCCTGATAGATATGCTCAGAGTTATCCCGGAAGAGACGGTGGAAATGGAACTGGGGGCCCCGGACAGGCCCGGCATGTTTAAGGCCGGCAAGGATTATATCTATATCGTCATGCCCGTAAGTCTCGGATAAACCGATGGCTGCACGGCGATACAGGGAAAAACCGGTCAATTTGTATGAGGAACAGGCCCAAAATGAGCTTTTAAGGCGGGCCGCAAGAGTTCATTATTATTCTGGTGACGACGGAATTGAAAGTATAGCCGGCACTATTGACGACTATATTAGAAGGGCTTTGACAGAAAATCGCCGCAGCGGGGCTGTTCGGAAGGCCTGGTATGAACTATTGCCTGCCGAACTTGCCGAAAAGTGTGCAATTCTGTCTGTAAGTCGCGGAATTTTAACGGTACAGGTGCCC
The DNA here is from genome assembly GCA_020721975.1 of Blastopirellula marina. GTDB lineage: Bacteria > Planctomycetota > Phycisphaerae > Sedimentisphaerales > UBA12454 > DYLR01. The sequence goes on from DYLR01000046.1 coordinate 10,403, forward strand.
CCGGGACCATATATGTTCGAGATGAAAAACGCCTCGGCAAGGCTGCTTGCAGAAATGAAAAAGGCATGCCCTGCCGCGAGAATAAAAGGGATTAAACTGGTGGCACGGGAACGTAAAACGGATAATTCGGATTATTGAATAGCATTGGATAATTGAATGGCAGAAGAAATTCAACAAAACGGTTACAACGCAAGTAATATTAAAATACTCGAAGGCCTCGAGGCCGTGCGTAAACGGCCGGATATGTATATCGGCAATCGTCAGCAGGGCGGCCTGCATCATCTTGTTTATGAAGTGCTTGACAATGCTATTGATGAGGCTCTGGCAGGACGGTGTGACACGATTAGTGTGCGTTTGCACATTGACGGAAGCTGTTCGGTTGAGGATAACGGCGGCGGCATTCCGGTTGAAATTCACGAAGACACCGGCACAAGCGCTCTGGAGGTTGTCCTGACCAAACTGCACGCCGGAGGAAAGTTTGACAACACGGCGTACAAAGTCGCCGGCGGTCTGCACGGCGTAGGCGTAAGCGTTGTGAACGCCCTGAGCGAATGGCTCGAAGCGGACGTATGGCGCGGAGGAAAGCATTATCACTTTGAGTGTCAGCGGGGCATCCCCAAAGGTCCTGTGTGGGAAGTAGGACCGGCGAACAAACGCGGCACGCGAATACATTTTCTGCCCGACGAAGAGATATTCGGCGACCTGCAGTTTCAGCACGATACGCTCATTAAAAGAGTGCGCGAGCTGGCGTATCTTAATGCAGGTGCCCAAATTATTTTTCAGGACGACAAGGAAGACAAAAAAGAAACCTTCCACTTTGAGGACGGATTAAAAGCCTTTGTTAAACATCTCAACGAGGGCAAGGAAACGCTTCATGAGGACGTAATATATTTCTCAAAGGAAGACCCGCAGGCAAGGCTGAGCTGCGAAATAGCGATGCAGTACAACACGAGTTATAACGAAAACTGCCTGGCGTTTGCCAACAACATTCGCAATATAGACGGCGGCACGCATCTTTCAGGCTTCAAAACAGCTCTTACACGCACCATGAACTTTTACGCCAAAAAGGCGGACCTGATTAAAAATGGACAGGCTCCTGCCGGCGAGGATTTGCGTGAAGGACTTACGGCGGTAATTGCCGTCAAGGTGGCCGAGCCGCACTTTGAAGCGCAAACCAAGGTACGGCTAAGCAACCCCGAGGTCGGCAGTTTTGTAGAAACGGCGGTAAATGAAATGCTCGGCAATTATCTTGAAGAGCATCCCCGTCAGTCCAAACAGATACTCACCAAGGCAATTCAAGCCGCAGCGGCCAGAGAAGCTGCACGAAAAGCCCGCGAACTTACTCGCCGCAAAGGCGCTCTTGGCGGTACAAATCTGCCCGGCAAGCTGTGGGACTGTTCCAGCCGGGACAAGGAAAATACGGAATTGTTTTTAGTGGAAGGCGATTCTGCCGGCGGCAGCGCAAAGGGCGGCAGAGACAGGAATCTTCAGGCTATTTTGCCCCTGCGAGGCAAAATACTTAATGTCGAAAAGTCAAGGCTCGAAAAAATGCTCGGCCATGAGGAAATCCGCACTATTATAAGCGCGCTGGGTACGGGTATTGGTGTTGATGAATTTGACCTTGAAAAATGCCGGTATGACAAGATTATTCTGATGACCGACGCGGACATTGACGGGGCACATATTCGTACGCTGCTTTTGACCTTCTTCTTCAGGCAAATGCCGGGACTGTTCGAGGCAGAGAAAATATACATTGCCCAGCCGCCCCTGTATGAGCTTAACGTAAAAGGCCAGAAAAAGCCGGAATATATACTCAGCGAAGCGGAAATGCGGAAGCGCATGGTCTCTCGCGGCCTGCAGGGTACAAAGCTTATAATTCGCGACCGCCAGGGCGAAAAGAATGTCGAGGGCCAGGAATTGTCGAATCTGGTCAAGAAACTCGGCGACATCGAAAAGGCAGTAGCGGTTCTGGAACGCAGGGGCGTGATATTTCGGCAGTTTGTACAGGATTTTTATGACGGCAGCCGGATGCCGACATATATGATTCGCTCTCAGGAACAAACCGAGTATTATTCAAAAAAAGACGAATTTGAGAAAAGGCTTGCCGAAATAGAGACCCGGGCCGCACAGGACAACAGCACAGACCCCGCCGGCCAGATGGATTTCAGCGGAGAAGAACTTCACGAGGTTGGCAGAATAAATGAGCTTAATGATGCCCTAAAACAGAAATATGGTCTTGATATATCCGATTTTCTGCTGGTTGCCGAACAGAAGGCATCCGGCGAAAAAATACCGACAAAATTTTCGCTGATTAACGGCCAGGAACAATTCTCCGTGGCATCGCTGGGTGAAATATGCAGTACCATCCGCCAGATTGGCGGACGGGGAGTGGAAATCAAGCGGTTCAAGGGGCTTGGCGAAATGAACGCAGAGCAGCTTTGGGAGACTACTATGGACCCGCAGCGGCGAACGCTTTTGAAGGTCAAGCTTGAGGACGCCGGCGAGGCCGACAGGCTTTTCAGCATTCTGATGGGCGATGATGTTGAAAAAAGGCGTAGATTCATCCAGGAACACGCGCTGGAAGTAACGAATCTGGATGTATGATTGACATTGCAGCGGGCGGCGGTTAAAATTTTTTCAGAGCCGCAAACTTTAGCGAGCGGTTTGTCTGTACAGAGTTCTTTACGAAGGGAGTCTGAAAGATGAAGCTGATACATGCACTTTGTATAATGGCGGTTGTTGTGCCGGGGGTTTTATTGTCCGGCTGTCAGGAACAGGCAACCGGCGACCAGAGCGACAGAGTTGACAGCAGGATTCTCGCACAGCGCGAAGCCCGCGAGGCAATG
>DYLR01000047.1 GCA_020721975.1 Blastopirellula marina
TTATCTGCGCCAATATGCTCGGCTACGTTCATTGCAAAGCTCGTCTTGCCCATGCTCGGACGACCGGCCATTACTATCATTTCCCCCGGCTGAAGTCCGCACGTAAGCTCGTCAAGTTCCCTAAATCCGGTCGCAAAACCGGTGATGTGTTTGCCCTCACGCTTTTCTATCGCCTCGAACGCCTGCCTGAGCAAATCGCGTATGTGAACGGCCGCGCCAGAAATTTTTTTCTGCGTTACATCAAATATCCGCTGCTCGGCTTTGTCAAGCTTTTCGCCTATTTCACCGCCTTCATCATAAGCCTCGGTGATAATATCGCCGGCCACAACTATCAGCTCCCGCAAAAGCTGTTTTTCCCTGACTATGCCGGCATAATATTCGACGTTCTCGGGACTTGGTACGGAATTGCCGATTTTGGCAAGATATTCCGGCCCGCCGACCTCCTTAAGCTGCTGACGTTTCTTCAGCTCGTCGCGTAGCAAAAGCAAATCGATATTCTGACCCTTCTGTTCCCACAGAGATACCATCGCGTCAAATATCAACTGATGTTCGTGCCTGTAGAACGACTGGGTTTTCAACTGCTGCACAACCAGTCCGATACACTGCGGGTCAATTGCCATCGACCCCAGTACTGCCGCTTCCGCTTCCACAGACTGCGGAAGCTGCCTGTTCAGCAGCGACGCTGCCGCTGCGGCAGATACGGGCTGCGCGTCAGTCTTATTGTTCGCCGACTTCGGTTTGGGCTGTTCCATCGCCATTGTTTGCACCTTCCTGCGACTGCGGCTGCTGTTGCACCGCCGTCATTCCGTCCTCGCCGGTTACGATTACCCTGATAGTCTCGCGCAAATCGGATGCAAATTTCAATTCAACCTGACTTTCGCCAAGCTCTTTAATATGGTGCGGCAGTTTAACCATACCGTCGGCAACTTCAAAACCCTGCTCACGAAGATTCTGCGCAATGTCGCTTTCCGTAATGGACCCGAACAAATGCCCCTGCTCGTTGGCTTTGGCGACAATCGACACCACCGCTCCGCTCACCGCTTGCGCCAGTTTCTCAAGCCTCTGGCGGGCAAGTTTGCGCTCGTTTGCCCGGCGGGCTTTTTCCTCAGCCATAGCGGCCATCCTTTCCTCGCTGGGAATAACCGCAAGACGCTGAGGCAGCAGATAATTGCGCGCATATCCGTCGGCTGTTTCGACTATATCGCCGTACCAGCCGAGTTTTTCAACATCTTCACAAAGCAATACCTTCATTATATATCTCCGAATTTCAATTCGTAAATCAATACGCCTGTAAAATCCAAACAGCCAACCGACCGCTGTCGGCCGGGCAATATGATTACAGCCCTCAAATTACCGTAAACAGTCTGCAACCACACAGACCGCCGCTAATTCGAAAACGGCAGCAAACCCATAAACCTCGCCAGCTTTATCGCATTTTGCGCCTTGCGCTGACAGGTCGCACAGTTGCCGCTGCGCTTGCGGCTGAATATCTTGCCGCGATGAGTCAGAAGTTTGCTAAGCACATCAACATCCTTGTAATCAATGTGTTTTGTCTGTGCCCGGCAGAATCGGCACTGGTTCTGTTCACGCGGCTGAGTGGCCGGCTTGCGATTTTTGCCATCATTCTTCCTGGATTTATTCTTAAAATCACCTTCTTTGCGAACCACTTTATCTGTCTCCTTAAACTTATATTGTCCAACTAAATTTCACAGTTTTTTTGATTAAAAGGGAATATCATCTTTCGGCGGCTCCTGCACATCGTCCGCAGGCATCGGCTGTTCTGCTTCCCGCTGACCGCGGTCGCCGCCTGCGCTGCCGAGAAATTCAAAACTCTCTATAGTTACACGCAGCTTGCTGCGTTTTGCGCCGTCCTGGCTGGTCCAACTGTCAAAGGTAAGCCTGCCCTCAATGAAAATAGGGTCGCCTTTTTTGAGATATTTGTTTATAACCTCCGCCCGTTTGCCGAACATACGGCAATCAACAAAACAGGTTTCCTCTTTCTGCTGACCGTCCTGGCCGGTCCATTTACGGCCTGTCGCAAGACCTATATCGACCACCGCCGTCTGGCTGGGAAGATAAGAAAGCTGCGGGTCGCGAGTAAGCCTTCCAAGCAGAATTACCTTGTTAAAATTGGCCATTGTTTTACTCCGAAAATCAACTGTTCATAAAGAATTTATTCCTGCTGCGACTGCTGTATATCTTCTGATACCATTTTCTCAATAACCGCCTGGGCCGTCTGGGCTGTCTGGGCTGTATCGCTGCCGCCCTGCTGCCGCTCGGCGAGCATTACGGGCGTTTCCTTCTCGATGTCCGCCTGCGTCAAATGGTCGCCTCGCGTAATAAGCACGCGAATAATCCGTTCGGAAAGATTAAAGTCGCGTTCAATCTCGTTTACGCAGGATGTATCGGCCTTAAAGTAGCTCAGAATATACGTACCGCGGTTGCGTCCGCGGATCACGTATGCCAGCGGCCTTTCGTCCCATTTTCTGATACTCAATATTTCACAACCGTGTTTTTCCAGCGTCCGCCTGATATGGCCGACTATGCCGTCCCAGTCCGACGCCGCATCGCCTGAATCCACAAGAAACAGGGCTTCATAAAGTCTTTGGGTCAACGTTTCCAAACTAAATACCTCCAACAGAAATCTGTTATGTTAATCTCGAATTTCGTATTTTATTTTACCTCCCCGGCCTGTCCGGGGGTTGCTCATCAACGGCGTTAAATCCGTTCATGGCGGCGTTTATTCCCTCGTCAAGCCATACACATACCGCATCGACCGCCTTTCGGCACGCCGAATCGACAAGCTGCCGCTGCTGTGCCGTAAATTTGTCAAGCACGTAATCCCTGCTGTCGGCTCTGTCGCTTTGACCGATGCCTATTCGGCAGCGGGCAAACTGCTCGGTGCCGAGTTTTTCAACAACGTCGGCAAGTCCATTATGCCCGCCGGCTGACCCCTGCGCACGAATTCGTATCCTGCCTGGCTCAAAAGCCATATCATCGCTGATTATCATAAGCTGCTGCAGCGGTATCTTATAGAATCCGGCAGCCGTCGCGACAACCTGGCCGCTGTTGTTCATATACTGCATCGGCTTGAGCAATATTAACTTTTTACCGTTATAGTCCGACCTGCCTAATAGGCCGCCGAATTTTTTATCGTTTATTAAACAGCCCAGCCTGGCCGCAAGCAAATCCACCGCCTCAAAACCCACGTTATGTCGGGTGGCTTTGTATTGTTCGCCCGGATTACCAAGTCCGACAATCAAATACTCATCAGACATAAATGCGTCTAAAAAACTTACGGCAACTATACCCTATACCCTATTCTTCCTTTGTTTCCTCGGCCTGTTCTTCTTCAGGCTTCCTGGCCGTGATCACCTCAGGCTCCATTGGAACTGCTTCCAGAGGCACTTCTTCAATATGTTTCTTGGGTATGTGGCAGGACGCAATAAGAAGTTCTGCGTCGCTTAGTAATTTGACTCCCTGCGGCAACTTGACATCACGGGCGTGAATCGATTGATCAAGTTCAAGTTCCTTGATGGAAACATCGATTTCTTCCGGTATGGCCGCCACAGTACATTCGACAACAATATGATCCAAATGCTGATCGACAATACCGCCCTGCGAATACCCTTTGGGCGTGCCTTTAAGTACCACCGGCACTGTTACATGCACAACTTCGCTCAAATCAACGCGAACCATATCGGCATGAATAATCCTTCTGCCCAAATGGTCGTACTGCAAATCCTTTACGAGCAGCGTTTCATTTTGGCCGTCTATGTCAACGTCGAAAAGACGATGGCCGTGATGAATGGCCTCATAAAAATCGTGATAATCAAAATCCACGGTTCTGGGGTCTTTCCTGTGGCCGTAGATAACCGCAGGCAGCCGTCCCCTGTCGCGGACCTTGACGACTTTTTTCGAGCCCATTTCGTTTCTCGAAGATGCTTTTATTGCTATTGTCTGTCTTGCCATATTTACCTTTACCTCATCGCATTATTATTTGCATTCCGTAATCTTACTTAAAAAGCGCGCTTATACTCTCGTTTTTGTGTATTCTTCTGATAGCTTCGCCGAGTAATTCCGCCACGCTTAATATTTTTATTTTTTTCGCATCTCCAACTGCCTGGCCGGCCGGAATCGTATCCGTTACAATCACTTCATCAATCTGGGCATTACTCAACCGCTCAACAGCCTGGCCTGAAAACAGGCCGTGCGTAGCGCCGACATAAATTTTTTTCGCTCCCCGTCCTTTGGCGATTTCCGCAGCCTCGCAGACCGTTCCGCCGGTGCTGATCATATCGTCAATCATCAGAATATTTCTGTTCTCAAGTTCGCCGATAATCTCATCGCACACAACATCCGTTCCGGTAAGACGTCTTTTGTGAATTATCGCAAGTTCTCCGCCGAGATTCTGGGCATAACGCGACGCCCGCTTGATATTGCCGACGTCCGGAGATAAAACGGTGAGCCTGTCAATTTTTTTGCCGAGGAAATATCCTCTAAGCACAGGCTCGGCCATCAGATGATCTACCGGAATATCAAAGAATCCCTGAAGCTGGGCCGCATGCAAATCCATCGTAAGCACCCTGTCTGCGCCTGCCGTGGTTATCAGATTCGCCGTAAGTTTCGCCGTTATCGGCACTCTGCCTTCATCCTTGCGGTCCTGTCTTGCGTAGCCGAAATAAGGAATTACGGCTGTTACCCTGCTTGCGCTTGCGCGTTTTAGCGTATCGAGAAATATCAGAAGCTCGACAAGATTGGCGTCCACGGGGTCGCACGTCGGCTGAACGATAAAGCAATCTTTGCCGCGCACATCATCGTCGCACTTGATAATCTTCTCGCCGTCGGGGAAACGGTCTATTCTCGCTGTGCCAAGCGGCGTATGCAGATATTCGCATATCCGCTGAGCCAGTTTTGGATTTCCGCTTCCCGCAAACACTTTTAAATTACTGTCGAGAAACATCCGCTGGTCTTTCTTTTCTATTTTTGTTTTTGATATTTGACCCCTGGTTCACTACGTCGCCGGCTTCGGTATAGCTGTATGCCGGTATAGTAAGTGGAGCTACGAGTATAGTGCCTGGCGCGATAAAACTGCCGTCGCCGACTTCGGTGTTGTTTATTTTACTGCCGTTAAAATTGGCGGTTATTGCACCGGCCCCGATATTGACGTTTCTTCCGATTTTCGCATCGCCAACATAACTGTGATGTCTTGCCCGCACACCGTTACCAAGCTTGGCATTCTTCACTTCGGTAAATACCCCAAGCACAACATTGTCGTCGATAACCGTTCCATCACGCAAATGTGCAAATGGACCGATTCTGCAGTTGCTGCCGATTTTCACCCGTCCGTGAATATAAGTAAAAGGCTCAATTATCGTATCCTGTCCGATTATTGCCCGGGCGTCAATCCATGTGTTCGGCGGGTCTACTATCGTAACGCCGTTTTCCATCAGGTTGTTCTGCACACGATTTTGCATAACCCGCCCGGCCTCGGTAAGCTGTCTGCGATTGTTTACACCCATCGCATCTTCTGCCGCCACTGCCGTTACTGCAAGCACCTTATGTCCGGAATCAATAACCAAATGCAGTGCGTCCGTGAGATAATACTCTTTTTTCACATTGTTCGGTGTAATCTGCGATAACGCCTCGAACAATATTTTATTGTTGAAACAGTAATAGCTCGGATTAACTTCTTTGATTTGCCGCTGTTGTTCCGTGCAGTCGGCGTGTTCGACAATACCTTCGATATTGCCGTATGAATCGCGTATTATTCTGCCGTATCCGGTCGGGTCGTCAAGTATGGCCGTGGCGATAGTGGCCGCGGCCTTATCATGTTCATGCTTTTGCAGCAGCGTTTGCAGGGTCTGCGAGCGAATCAGCGGGCCGTCGCCGCAAAGTATCATCGTATTGCCGTTAAAATTTTCCAAATGGGGACGACAACACATTACCGCATGACCGGTGCCTTTGGGTTCGTTTTGTTCGACCCAGGTAATATCTTTATCATTGGCAAAGCTCTCGATTACCTGCTCTTTGCCGTAGCCGACGACAACGTAAGCCTTTTGCACACCTGCCTCCCGGCAGGCATCAAGCACATAAGCCAGCATAGGTCTTCCGCAGACCTCGTGCAGGACCTTCGGCAGTTTGGTATTCATCCTGCTCGAAGCGCCAGCCGCCAATATTATTACGACTTTTTCAGACATTCTATTTTGTATTCTACCTGATAGCACTTAAATGGGCAAAATGCCCCAATAATACTTTTCGAGTTAATGCGCGACTCATTACCGCCAACGCAAGAGATTTTTTATGATCATTTTCCAATAATTCGACATTCATCCGAAACTGGTCTAAGAATCTTGCCTGATCATGCTCAAAAAAAACTCCTGTAAAAGTGTCTTCTATGAGCGAATCTGCAGCGCCTTTGTTTTCTAACAAGAAAATTATATCTTCTTCTTCAAGCTTTGTATTCTTGTTCTCTATCAAAGCCTTGGCTATATGATAATTAAATTTTAAAAAATCATTGCTGATTACTTTTTTGTTCCTGCTCTTGAAATAAAATCCCACAGCAGAAGTCCCGCTAAAGGCATCAAAAAATGTGGCAATATCTTTAGGAGACTTTTCATAAATCCATTCTACAAGCCGCTCCTTGCTGCCAAGATATTGTGTTTGAGGAAGTCTGGGGGTTTTCAGGGAACTCCAAACTTCTGCGTCAAATAATATATCTTGTATTGTTGATGCTTGACATTTCATAATACTAATTTCAGGCCTTTGTCGCTGCTTCTGTCAAATCTTAAGTTCCAAACTTTTTACTTTTTACCTTTAACTTTTTACTTTTTCTTACCTACCCGGTCAGGACTCGAACCTGAAATAGGAGGACCAAAACCTCCTGTGTTGCCAATTACACCACCGGGTAAAACTTTCTATATTTACTACTTTATATATACACAAGACCTCTAATCTTAATACAGCCAAAACGGCACATAAAAAAATAGTAAATCTTTCGTTTGTCGCGGTGCGACTGGTTCTGTCCCAGGCTTGAGTCGATTATGCCGCGACAATCGACCCCACGGGCGAATAGCAAAGCAGGATGCAGGCCGATTACGCCAGCCTGCCCACCCAGGCAACCCATTAGACAGAATTTAAGAAAGCGACACTATACAAAAGTCTTATCGGCTATGCAAGGTAATTTTGCTTAAAAATCCATTTTTTCAGTACTGAAAACAAAAAAGCGGCCCGGAAAACCGAACCGCTTTAACTTTTCGCACTTTCCCCCTCTTCAACCCCCAACTCAAAACCCCTAACTTCACAGCGGCATAATCTCCATTGTGCCGGTTATCTTCATTGGCACTTCTGCACCGCCACCGGCCGCTCCGCCTGCTTTGGCGTTGATTTTACCTTCAAGATTCATATCGGCCTTCATACGCTGCGTCCAGCCGGTAGTCTTATCAACATCGAACACGCCCTTAATCGTACCAGCCATGTCCATTTTCATATCAGGCATATTCGGCTCGACTGCCGCTGCCATTTCAGAGTTTTTGCCCATTTTCATATCCATTACCGAATCATAAGCCATCGCCACCATATTGCCCCGGACGGCCTGTACCGTATAAGTTGTATCCATCGTCAGCGGGAGGCCTATATTCATTTCCAGCTTATGCGGCCAGGAATCACCGACGCCGACCGGCATTTCGGGAAATACCGGCAGATTATTTTGTCCACTCATTTGCTCCAGATTGTCATCGTTCAGGAACATATTCATCATCCGGCAGATACCATCTTTCATTTGCTGTTTTTGCTCTTCGGTCATTTGTGCCTGTTGCTCTGCAGGCAAAAAACCGAGCGATTTCTGACAGACAATATCCACCATATCCTGCATCATTTCCTTAAGGCCTTCAAAGCCGAGCATTTTACCCTGCGGCGTCATTCGTGCGATAAAGCTCCTGCCGAGCATTGCACTATACATTGCCGCCATTGGATTGTCAGTATTGATATTAGGGTCGGCTGAATCAAAATTCATATTCATTCCGCTGCCGGTCATGTTAATTTTGATGGCGTCAAAGGTCTGTTTCATTTTAATTACGCCGTTTGGTTCAACATCTATAACTTCATATTTGACAACCATTTCCTGCTTCTGATTGATTGTCTGCTGCTGGCCCATCATGGTTTGCTCGATATTCTGGTCAACTTTCATTCGATAGCCGCCCTTCCAGCCTTTGGGCATGGCGTATTTTAGCTGTATTTTATCTTCAGCAAAACACACCCCGACGAAGGCCATCGCCACAATCACAACCAACATTTTCTTAATCATAACTTGTGTCTCCTTAAGAGTTTAAATGCAGACTCAACGCCCCCGCAACACACGGAAAGCCTTTTTGTCTCACCGCCCGCAACCAGCCGGTATAACAATATAGACTTTAAGAGCCTGCATAAAGTTTCAAAAAATATTCAGAGATTTTACCACACCTTATGTATGGATTGTAAACTAATTTCCACTTAACAATACTCCAGCTATTACAAAAATTTGCGATAAAGAAAAATAATTGTTTGTAGAATGCCCGGGTATGTGATATAATGCTCGCCGGTTGGTTCGTCGATCTTGAATTGAGGTATGTGACAGTAATCTGCCCACACCGCTCGTTTTTCTCGTCGCCCTCCCGCCATCGGCCCTGTGTGGGGCTCTTTCAAAAGGCCTGATGAAAGTAAAAAAGGCAGGTCACAAACCTCATCGGAGTTTTCTAATGAGCGCAAAGATTTATGTCGGTAATTTAAGCTACGAAACAGACAATGTTGCTGTCGATTCACTCTTCAAGCCCTATGGTACTGTTGTTAGCGCACAGGTCATTATGGACCGCGCAACAGGCCGCAGCAAGGGTTTTGGTTTTGTCGAGATGAGCTCGGCTGAAGAGGCTAAAGCAGCCATCAACGCCCTCAACGGCACTGAAGTTAACGGAAGAGCCATTGCCGTAAATGAGGCAAAGCCCCGTACGGACCGTCCTCGCAGTGGCGGATTTGGCGGCGGCAGCCGAGGCAGACGCGGCGGATACTAAAAAAAACGGCTTATGCTCTGTTGAAAATCGAGCCGGTAAAACCGGCAAAGTTTTCAACAGAGCATATTTTTCACGGAAGAGAATATATTGTCGCGGGTAAAAAATATACCGGCTCTCAAAATTGGAAATCTTACGATTGATCCGCCTATAATTCAGGGCGGAATGGGCGTAAGGGTTTCCAGGGCAAATCTCGCTTCGGCAGTTGCCAATACCGGATGTGCTGGGGTTATTGCCGCAGCCGGAATATGCCAGTTTGAAGAGACCACCAAAACCGGCATGGAATTGTTGCTGCTCAACGCCAAAGCCCTGCGGGAAGAAATAAAAAAGGCTCGCAGTCTGTCAAAGGGCGTAATCGGCGTAAATATTATGGTCGCCTTTACAGACTATGAAAGCCTTGTCAGAACTGCTGCCGATGAAGGCATTGATATGATCATTTCCGGCGCAGGACTGCCGCTGAACCTGCCGAAATATACCGAGGGCAAAGATGTTAAGTTAATTCCTGTCGTTTCCTCGGCAAGAACATTTCAGATTATCTGCAAGAGATGGAAGACTCACTTTAACAGACAGCCCGATGCCGTAATTGTGGAAGGCCCTATGGCCGGCGGGCATCTCGGTTATGCCTATCAGAGCCTGCAGGACAATACCGCCCAAACACTTGAGCAAATAGTGATGGAAGTGCTGACCATAGCAAATTCCCTTGAGCCTGAAATACCGGTAATCGCGGCAGGCGGAATATTCGACGGCAAAGATATTGCCCGTTTTCTGTCGTTGGGCGCAAGCGGAGTACAAATGGCGACCCGTTTTGTATGCACCGATGAGTGCGATGCTCACGATAATTTCAAGCAGGCCTATCTGAACGCCTCACGGGAAGATATTACACTTATAAACAGCCCGGTCGGTCTGCCGGGAAGAGTGATAAATAACAGCTTTGTGCAAAAAATTAAAGACGGCAAAACTATGCCGTTCCGATGCCCTTATCAGTGCCTGATAACCTGCGATTCCCAAAAAGCTCCGTACTGCATAGCGCAGGTTCTGGCAAATGCCGCGAATGGAAAAATGGATGAGTCTTTTGCATTCGCAGGGTCGAATGCTTACAGATGTAACGAAATCATACCGGTAAAAACTCTCGTTAATACACTCATGGAAGAACTGTCTTTGGCGATGGCTGCCGAGGAAGCACCTTCACAAGTGCCGGTTTAAATCGCCGGCAAATAATCATCCGAAATTCACCTGAAATTTGCCTTGAAAGCACAGCCCGATTCGTTAAAATAGGCAAACAATGGCACAGCAGAATAACAATCTACAAAATTCATCCATTGCCGGCGTTGCGCGGCGAAAAATCCTGCGAGCCGTGGATATTATTCCGCCTTACGGCGGACCGGTGAGAACCACGGTTATAAACCGCCGGGATTTGCCGCAAACCGTTGAAATAAGCCCGGAAGAAAAGGAGTTGCTCGGCAGAATTCCGGAGGATAAATATCCTGCCCCGGCTTCATCTGAAATTATTGAAGATTTAGGAGATAACGAATTTGAAGTGCCTAAATTTCATCTTGCCGGGCAGATAATGGCTCAGCAGCGCAAGGCCATTGCTCAACGGCGTATGGGACCGGCCAGGGTTATGACTGCAAATTCAACGCCGCAGCCGACTGCCGACAATAAACCTGCCGAACAAAACCCTGCACACATTTGTGTTTTACCGAGTTCACCGCAGCAAAAGGTCATCAGCGAAATTGTACAAAGAGACCTCGACAAACTGCTGATGACTGGCGCAGATTTTTAACAGCCGCGAACGAGCACGAATTTACACTAACTATTTTTTTAACCGCGGATGATAGACATTGAACATTTAACATTGAACATTCAACAGTGCAAATACAGATTAACACTGTTTTTTTTAATCTGAAATCTTTATTTTGTTAGCCCCGCGATTTATTCGCGGGGTTTCTTCAATCCAAAATCCAAAATCTAAAATCCAAAATCCAAAATCGCACATCGTACCTTGTACTTTGCTTCACGCACTGATGTACGATGTACAAAGTACATCTTCTTCATTCTGATTTCTGAGTTCTGAATTCTTTGTTCTTTTCATTTTTAATCAGCTTCTCCACGCACGCTCTGTCGTGGCAAACCGACAGCGTTATCTCGTATTTACGGCTTTGTCCAGGCTTTAGCATTATAAGTTTGCCCAGTTCTTTAGCTCGCTTTTGACCGACAGGCGGATTTGTGCCGGGTTCAATGCCGGTAACATATTCACCCGGACCCCAGTGCTGCCAGTTCGTCAGCACGGGCAATTGTTTTTTGTTATATTTAATGCAGACCGCCAGCGGCAATTGCGGATTAGCAATCGCAGCTGTTACTATGTCATTTTCGTCCGCTTCCACATCAAAATATGCGCAGGCCTCATTTGCCCCGCAATGTTCATTCATAGCTTCAGGAACAATTTTCCAGGCGCCTTTGGCAAATCTGTCCGCCGTATCTCTGAAGACCTCGACAAGTCTGCCTTTCCAGCAGAACTGCGACCCTTTATCCAGCAGCGGCCAGCCGAAGTTGCAGTGATAAAGCATCATGTGCGGCGCCGGCGAATTGCCGCGATTGGTTACCACATCGGCGATTTTAATCCACGATTCGCCTATCCTGCTGGTTATGGTTCGGCGAAGCTCAAGATTCGGGCCAAACAGTCTCGATTCCTTCATTAAAGCAGTAATGCTCATGTCGAGTTTGTCCGCAGCATGGTCGGGCTGGATTACAGATTCCAGCATTGCAGGAATATTGCTTATTTTGCCGTGCAGGCCGCGGGTTTCAGCTTCGTCTTTTTCGGGACCGCCCGCGTGCCGCAGACCGCAGGTGGTAACCAGACCGCACGGAAACGCCCAGAGCCATTCAAGGTCGTGGTCGCTGTCGGGCCGGGGGGCGGTTATGCCGCCGTGGCTGAGAAAGGTCAGACTGTATTGATTGAAAAATGCGTCAACTATGTCCGCCGAACGGTCCAGGACAACCTTGTAGCGCAGCCCTGAGCCTGTGTTGACCCACGCAATACGTACGCCCCTGCCCGCTCCATTGTCAAGCACGGATGTTTCTATGCCGCCAAGCTGATGATGGTTTATTATCCTGTTGCGCCAGGGGGACTCATTATGCTTTGCCATAATTTCCTCCAATGTTTAAGACAGTATTGTAATTCTTTGCGGAATATTATAGTATATCGCCAGACAAAAAGCAACTGTGGAGATTTATAATGAATAACAGATTACTGGGCAAAAGCGGAATAAGCGTTTCGGAAATCGCCTTTGGTGCGGTGGAAATCGGCATGCCTTACGGCGTCCACAAAAAGCTTATCGGCGAAGAGGAAGCCGTCCGGCTGCTGCATGCCGCCGCGGACAAAGGCATAAACTTTTTTGACACGGCCAGAAGGTACGGTTTAAGCGAAGAACGCATCGGTTCTGCCTTCAAAGGCATACGCAAAAATATCGTTATATCGACAAAATGCGCGCATCTTCGCGACAGCAACGGCAAACTGCCGCAGGGCAAATCACTGCAAAAATTTATCGAAGAATCCGTATCAACAAGCCTTAAAATGCTCAAAACAGATTATGTTGATGTGTTTCTCAGCCATTCTTCAGACGCCGAAATACTTGCCAGCGAAGAAATTGCCGAGTGTTTCGCATCAATCAAAAAACGAGGCCTGGCGAGAACCATCGGCGTAAGCACTTACGGCGCAAAGGACACCAAGACCGCTATTGATAGCGGCAATTGGGATGTGGTACAGATTTCCTTTAATCTGATGGACCAGTCCTGCGGAAAATTGTTTGACTCGGCAAAACAAAATGGAATCGGCATAATGGTACGTTCGGCTCTGATGCGGGGAATTCTGACGGATGCAAAATTTGAATATCACGAAAAAATCGAATGCATCAAAGAACACAGGAAAAAATATCTCGTAACCGTTCACAATATTTGAAAAAATTTTCATAAAAATCTCAAAATGTTAAAAT
>DYLR01000048.1 GCA_020721975.1 Blastopirellula marina
TCAAGGGCTTTGGTCTGTGCGCGGGCGATTTCCGACTCGGCAAGCCGGCGGGCAGCAGCCCGTGCCTGCGCCAGTTGTTTTTCATACTGGGCAAGTTTCTCCTCGGCCAGACGGCATTTAGTCTCGGCATCGTTAATCTGCCGAGCAATGTGTTCTTCCCGTGTTTTGAGCATTGCAAGCATCGGTTTCCAGACGACTTTGCTTAGAACCGCCAAAAGCAGAAGGAACGCAATCATACACCACATTGCATCGGCCCATGAGCCGCTGAATACGCCTTTGTTGCCCGTATGTTCTCCGGCAGCTTCCTGCGCAAGGCAAATAGCCGGCAGGAAAACAAACATCAAAACAATATATCCCCAGGCACATCGAAAACGCATTATGAAACTCCACATCACAAACATATCTCGTGAAACGTCGCTCGTATCTTACTTTACTAATAACGCTTCACGCTTTTGACCGCTCGCCAACGTTCGCGGCTCTGCAAAGAACGCCGTCGTACCGACGGCGGCTAAACAAATTCGCGGATCAGAAAGAACCCCGCAAATAAATCGCGGGACTAACCATATAACCCACAGGACAGGCAGAAGACGGTGTCCGAAATCGGCAATCTGATTTTATATAAAGAACGCGATAATGCACACGACTATCGCAAAAAACGCCACGCCTTCAATCAGCGAGGCGGCAATAAGCATTGCGGAAACTATCCTGCCGCCCGCTTCGGGCTGACGGCTGATAGACTCTACCGCATTGCCGGCCAGTTTGCCGATGCCCAGACCTACGCCTATAACAATAATACCTACGGCAAAGCAGCCCGCGGCGAGTATAACGCCTTTGTCGTCAATGAGATTTCCAGATTCCGCAAGTAAGGGTAAAGCTAAATCCAACATAAATCTAAACTCCTATTCTTTGGTTTAATGTTCTTCACTAAGAATCAACCCGATAAATATTGTCGTAAGAAACGTAAAAATATACGCCTGTAAAAACGCCACGAAAAGTTCAAGTAAAGACATAGCCACCACTATTGCAATTGATGCGCCGGCGACGAAAATATTTTTGAAAACGAAAATCAGGCCTATCAGCGTCGCAAGCAGAAGATGGCCGGCTAAAATATTGGCGAACAATCGCACGGCAAGGGCAACGGGCTTTACGAACATACTGACTATTTCAAGCACGAGGATAATCGGCACCAAAAACACAGGCACTTTAGGCACTAAATGCCTGAAGAAACCTATCGGACCGTATTTTTTTATTCCGCTGCCGTTTATCACGCAAAATGCCATAACGGCAAGCGTTCCGGTAATCCAGATATTCGCCGTTGCGGCTGAGCCGCCAATGAATATATCATTTCCGCCGGTAAGCATAAATATTATTTTGTCAATCGGCGTCATTCCAAGCAGATTCATCGCAAGTATAAAAAAGAAAAGCGTCCAAATGTAAAAGATGTATTTGTCGGCGTATTCACCAAGAAACGGCCTGGCGACTTCTTCCCGCAGAAAAATACATACGCTTTCAACAGCGTTGCTCCAGCCGCGAGGCACAAGATTTTTTTCCCGTCTTACCGCAAGCGGAAGAAACAAAATCAGCAGCGCAGCAGCGATAGTCATCATTATCATGTGATTCGTTACTGCCACCGGACCGATATGAAAAATCGGCCTTGCGACCACTTCGTGCATAGGGTCAAGAGTTAATATTATCGGTATTCGATACATCTTTTACAGAAATATCCGGCTTATTGCCTTCCAAAAGATTCAAATATATTACGGTTATGCAGGTCTCTGCAAAAACCATTACAAAATAACAGTACGCCGACCAGCAGAGAAACCAAAATTTATGTATATCCGAAACAATTATTATAATAAGAAACAGCAACACGGCAAACAGCAGTCTTGCCATAGAGGCTGTAAAAAATATCATCACATCCTGCGACTTAAAAAACTTCACCGACAGGGCCGCGATTATTGCAAAAACAGCTGCCGCTGTTATGTTCACGGCAATTGCCAGGACAAATGCCCTGATGCTTTCTGCTCCAAAATTCCAACTCAGGACAAACCCGCACAGCAGCAAAATTATGGAGAACATCGCAATATACAAACTCTTTATCGTGAGTTTTTGCCGCAAATCAAGCCAATCCTGTCAACCTGATTAAAAATTATTTATCCATTTCCTTATATATCAGATATAACATGCCAGCAAAACCAATAAAAAAACCTATAATAGCTAATATCGGCCAGGTGTGCAATTTTCTGTCAAGCAAAAACCCCGCAAGAAAGAAAATCATTACCGTGCCGCCAAACTCAAGACCTATTGACGTCCATCGCAGATTTTTACGGTCGAAAAATTTACCGTCCAAATCGGATTTTTTACCGCCGGACTGAATACCAGATTTATTCAAATCATCTTTCACTTTTACCTATTTGCCCTATTTTATTTTTATTTAGTAAGTTATAGGCAATTTCGGGGATTTGTGGCAATATTTTTTCGAATATCATTTTATAGCCCCGGCATAAATGGCTCGGCTGTGAGAAATTTTTCTCGAGGACGATTCGGTCTTTTAAGCAGCCGCCCATGCACAGACTGCAATATCTGCATATAAGGCACTGATTGCAAAGGTTTTTTTTCCTGGCGGAAAATTCTTTTTTAACTGTGCTGTTGAAAAGTTCCTGAATATTTGTCTGCATTATATTGCCGAGTCTTGATTCCTCATCAACAAAAAAATCGCAGCAAAAAACATCGGCATTATGTTCAATTACGATATAATCGTTACAGTTTCTATTGAATGTGCATTCGGTCGTTTTGCCGGAAATTACATAATTCATAAGCGAATCAAAAAGTCTGATGCTGATTTTTTCCGGCCCCCAGGTTTTCCACCGCTCGAAAATTCTGCATACAAATCTGCCGTAATCTTCACCGCTGACGGCATAATCGGCGATTTTATTACCTGCGGGGTCTTTTTCAACACATGGAATAAACTGCCAGTATTGAAATTTATTGGCAACAAGAAAATCAAACAGCGTATCAGGCTCTTTGATATTACGGTCATTCAGAAGAACAAGAATATTGAACTGTACCCTGTTTGCCCGGCACATTTCTATCGCATTTATGACCCTGTCATAAGTGCCACATCCGGCGTAATCCCTGCGATAATAATCGTGTATTTCCTTTGGTCCGTCCAGGCTTATTCCCAGCAGGAAATTATATTCGCGGAAAAACCGACACCAGTTTTCGTCGAGCATAACAGCATTGGTTTGAAAGGCATTGCTGACAGCCTGCCCGGACAGGGCATATTTTTTTTGGAGTTCCACAGCTTGCCTGTAGAAATCCAGTCCCATTATGGCCGGTTCGCCCCCCTGCCAGGCGAAACTGCTTAAATCAAATCGCAGGGCAAGAAAATCGGCTGTCATTTTTTCAAGAATTTCGCCGGTCATACGGTGTTTTGTCCCACCAAAAAGTTCATATTTGCACCTGTAAAAGCAGTATCTGCAATCGAGGTTGCAGTCAGGACCGGCCGGTTTAATAAGCAGTGAAAATTGCATAAGACTGTTTATTGTAAAAAATTCTGCCGTATCGGCAAGTTTTGTCCTTGAAATTCAAATATTTTATGATATTTTCACACCTGTTTAGGAATGATATTCACAATAAATATTTGTAAAGTGTACAACAATATCACATGGGCCGGGTACAGACTGGAGCTTTGACCGTGCTTCCTCGTTCAAGACGCAGGTGGGGATATGGATGTTTTTGCTCTATGCAATAATCTATGCGGGGTTTGTGTTAATCAGCGCAATCGACCCTCAGGTAAGGGGGGGCCGACATTGGCGGACTAAACCTTGCGGTTATTTACGGATTCGGGCTGATAATTTTCGCATTGATGCTGGCCTGTGCGCGTCCATTATTGCCGGAATAGTTTCATCGGTGGGATTGATTCTGCTGCCGCCGGATATGTTTGAACGATACGGGCTTAAGCGATGTGCTGCGCCTTTCGGGCTTGACAATCCTGGGATTATTTCCATTCCGCTGAGCTTTATTATGCTTGTGATTGTTTCACTGCTTCCACAGGAAAAACCAAAGGCGGCATCTGCTGTTTAATCTGCAGTCTTAAAGTCGGACAAAAACCATGCGAATAAATTGCGGGGTTGACCGGTTCATATTGCGGTGCGGTTTTCGTCT
This sequence comes from Blastopirellula marina, assembly GCA_020721975.1. Classification (GTDB taxonomy): domain Bacteria; phylum Planctomycetota; class Phycisphaerae; order Sedimentisphaerales; family UBA12454; genus DYLR01. Next base: position 4,168 of record DYLR01000048.1, read on the forward strand.
TTCGGTCTGGTCTTCCATCGCCGGTGCAGCCACCAGTACTGCGAGGGGTCTTTGCGTATGGCCTTTTCAAATTCGCTGGTATATTCCTGTGTAATCCACAGCAGCGGGTCTTGTTTGTCCTTCCATTCATCAGGGTAAATTATCCGCGGCACGGAAATTTCAAAATAAAACCTGTCGTCGATTCGCCGGCTTATACCTACGGCAATCGGCACATTCTGCGTAATCGCAAGCAGTCCTATGCTTTTATACGTGCTTGCCTTTCTGCCGAAGAAATCGACAAACACCCCTTTTGCCCCTGCGTCCTGGTCGGCGATAAAACAAAGCGAGCTGCCCTGTTTTATAATCTGCTCCATCATTTCGGCTGCGCCTTTTTTATCGATGATTTTCTGGCCTCGCCGCTGCCGGATACGGTAAAGATAATTATTGATAAACGGGTTGTCCAGCGGTCTGGCTATGCTGTAAATATCGAAACCGAATTCGCCAAGCAGATAGCCCATAATTTCAAAATTGGAATAATGAGCCGCAACAAGCAGCAAAGACCTGTGTTCCTGCAGCATCCATTTAAGCCGTTCTGCAGTTTTATAGCAGGAATACTGTTCCCAGTTGTTTTTATTGACCAGTTTAGGCGTAAAAACTACGTCTATTGCAAGCATTACCAGCTCCTGGAAACTCCTCCTGCCGGTGGCCTGTATCCAGGCTTCATCCTTGTCCGGGTATGCTGCGTAAAGATTTTCGAGGGCTCGTTTTCTGCCTCGTTTGTAGTATGTCCACATCCCGCCGCCGAGAAACATGGCGAACTTATGCATGGTTTTAATATCAAAAATCAGGATAACGGCAATAATTAAACGCACTACGACATACAGCAGCCAGTGTTCGATTATGGTCGGCCTGCGTTTTTTGCGTTTTTTCTTATGGTACGTAATTTCCATAATAATAATTGTAAAATAAAAAGTAAAAACTTAAAAGCAAAAAAATATAGAATACGGAACATAAGCGCAGAATGAACATTGCAGGTTATTTTGAGGCGGAATAAATCCGGCATATACCGAAATTTAACGGCGTTTCCTGCACGTTTACAAAGCCGGCACAGGCAAGCGTTCGGCAGACATCGCACGATTTGCTGAAACTCAAAATGCTTTCAGAAAGATATTTGTAAGCGGCAGGTCTTCCTGAAATAATCCCACCTATAAACGGAATGAAACACCGCAAATAAAATACGCTTAACACCCGGACAAAAAGATTTTGAGACAGGGAAAATTCAAGTATAAATATCATTCCTCCGGGACGCAGAACCCTTTTAATTTCAGCCAGAGCATTTTGTATGTCCGCAAAATTTCTTATGCCGAATGCTATAGTCGCTGCGTCAAAATATTCGTCTTCAAACGGAATATTTTCTGCAGGGGAATTTATGAGTTTAAATTTTGACGAATTCGGCAGTTTCTTTTTCGCAGCCGCAAGCATATCCGGCGAAATGTCGATTCCGACAATTTCGTTGAGTTTGCCGTTATATTTTGCCGCCATGAGCATCATATCGCCGCTGCCGGCAGCAATATCGACGAGCTTTTTAGCATTAAGTTTTGTCGTCATCAATGCGACTTTTCGTCTCCATAACACATCAAGCCCAAATGACAAGACGTGATTTAACAGGTCATACGTCCTTGTAATAGAGTTAAATATCTCTTTGATGTCGGGTTTGTCGGTATTTATATCGTTTTTCATCCTTGTATTATATGCACCGGGCAGATGTTTTAAATTTTTATCCGGTCGTTTGGCCTGTGTCCGGTTGTTTTTTATATTTTAAGTGATGCACAGGCACGCTAAATCGGTCTTAAAAACCAAAACGACCGATAAAAGCACAAAGAAACACAACCCTGACCGACCCGACGGGCAATTGCATTCAGTACGAACCTTGTGGCATCGAAGTAAGTTGAATACGAAAGACAAAAGATGTTTTTTAGCTTTGCCAAAAAAGTTCAATATCCCACAGGCGTTGACATTCGCAACGACCGTATAATGGTTGCGCAGCTTCAGCGTCGTGACGAACATATTGAACTGCTCGGCGCAGGCTGCGAAAAGTTGCCTGCCGATATACAACCGGGCAGTGTTGACTGGCAGAAATGGGCTATTAAATCGCTGAAACAAATTTATGTTCAGTCCGCTCTGAAAGGCCGTAAGGTTATAACCGCCCTGCCGTATGAAGATGTTTACGTTGACCAGGTCCGAATACCCAAATCCGGCAGCGGGCAGATTGACGAGGCGATTATAAATCGCATTCGCGCTACATTGCCTTATGACCCGCAGCAGGCGATTATTCAGCATATAATAACTTCCGAACAGCCCGACCAGGCCGGTATGATTGACGTTATCGTAATGGCTATGGAAAGGCTCAAGGTTGAACGTCATCTTGCGATTTATGAAAAAGCAGGCCTTGAGCCGCAGAGTATCACGGTCTGGCCGACGGCTGTTGTATCAAGCTTTGTTGCCTTTTTTGCCCGCCGCAGAAGCGATATTGAGACGGTCGCGGCTTTGCTGAACGTATCGGAAAACCACAGTCACATCGTTATATGCAAACACAGCACGATTCTTTTTGCCCGCACTGTGGGGATTGGTTTTGGCACAGACAGGGACAGTGCCACAAATGAAAAACTTGTAAACGAGGTAGAGGCGTGCCTGCGGTATATCAGAAATTCGCACTCAAATATTAACGTAAGCAGGCTTTTGCTTTTATCAAACAAGCATCGCGGGGAACTGCTTGGCAAAAGCATCTGCACTGTGGCGGAAAAAGAACAAATGTCCGCTCAACTCGGCGACGTTGTCGGCAGTGTTAATATAGTCGGTGAGAATATCGGCGGTTTTGACAGAAGAGGCAATGAAATGGACTGGACAGTAGCATTCGGCCTGAGTTTGTCACAGGCCATAACGAGGTGATCTATGACTGCTATAAATTTTGTCCCGGATGATTATGTTCAAAGACGGGAGCTTTGGCGAACCAATCTGATGTACTTTGCGCTTTTTGCAGTTTTTCTGGCTGCAATAGCCGGAGTATTCGGCGTGCTTAAGATTCGCCAGAGTCTGTTAAACACCGAACTGGACAGGATAGATAAAAAGATGCTTGCCGCACAGGAGTCTATAAAACAGCTCGAACAGCTCCAGCAGAAGCGCAAATCGATGATGCATACCGCGATGCTTACAGCCGAGCTGATAGAACCCGTGCCTCGCAGTGTGCTGCTCGCCGAACTTACCAACAGTCTGCCGAACGGGGCAACGTTGCTGAAATTAAATCTCAAACAGAAAAAGGCGACCGTACAGCAAAAACGGGCGACCATCGGCAAATACGAAGCTGCCCAGGCGGCAAAGACATCGAACGGCAAAACCAAAAAAGACGACAGCCCTCAGCCTGCAAGACAGCCTGATGTATATGAAACCGTTATTGAAATTGAAGGCCTTGCATCGAGCGATATAGAAGTAGCCGGCTATATCGCCAATCTGAATGTTTCGCCGCTGCTGGATAATGTCGGGCTTGTAAGTTCCAGGGAACATGAAGCAGAAGGTTTGAAATTCAGACAGTTTAAGCTCACTGCGACGCTGCGCGGCGATGTACGGCTCACAAAAGATGATATTGACAAAATACGGTATCGGCCAAACAGCGGCGCCGAAAATGCAATGCCGAAAGGGTAATATATATGAACGGTACGGCGATAAAATTTATATTTTTTGTTGTGCTTGTAGGTGCGGCTTATTTGTCGTGGGCGTTTATGATAAAGCCCGCCAACAAGGCTCTTGAGGAACAAAAAGCGGCAATGACCGCAAGACTGGGCAAACTTGCCGAACTGCAGCGTGCCACAGCCGCGGCAAGAGACCTTGACAAACAGCTTGAGCAGCTTGAACAGGCGGTGAAGTTCTTCGAGAGCAAACTGCCCCCGGAAAGCGAGATTCATAAAGTGCTTGAGCAAATTACGCTGATTGCCCAAAGCAGGCATCTGCGTCCCAAATCAATATCGGCATTAAAAACTCAGAAAAGCAGCGGCTATATTGAACAGCCGCTGAAAATGGAATTACAGGGCAGTTTTGATTCGTACTATTCGTTTCTTCTCGACCTTGAGAAGCTGCCGCGCATAACAAAAATACGCGAACTTGAGCTGAAAAAATCCATTGAACAGGAAGGTCAGACAGAAGCCCAGTTCATTGTGAGTATATTCTTTCAGGATAACGTCGGTTGATTTAAGGAATAAATATGCTTTCATATTTGCGTAATAATGCGATACCGGAAACAAAACAGCAGCAGGACCAGGCGAATCAGGAAGGTTATATCAGTCCGGCTGCAGGGGCAAAAAATGTTCGTCAGACCAGCATGCTGCTGGCGGGACTTTTTGTTATCGGGATGTTCAGCGTATTCGTAATGATAAAAAAAGCGGCTGTGCCTCAACAGGCTGCGGCCGCCAAAGATGCGCAGATTGAAGCCGGACTGGCTCAGTTTGCCGGAATCAAAAAGGATATGTTCAGCCAGATGGACCAGATTGTGCAGAAATTCCATGATTTTTCAAATTTTGAACAGATTAAGCCCACAGAGCTTGCGCGCGATCCGTTTTACAGCCGGCTTGCGATTTCCGCACAGGTAATGAGGGATCTGAATCGGCAGGCGGCAGGCGATGCCAATGCCGTGGAATCTGTTTTGTTCACCAGAGTGCGGGAACTTCAGATTCAGAGCATTATGAATTCGCAGGACAAACCCTGCTGTATGATCAACGACAAACTGCTTTATGTCGGCGATAAAATTGAGGATTTTACAATCGCCGCCATAGGCGGGAATTTTGTGGAATTTAAGGCCGGTCAGTTCAGTACGGTTTTAAAATTATCAGAAGAATGAACGATATACTGAAAAAACTTCAGCTGCCTGCCCGCAGGCGGCATACGCCCGAACAGTTCATTGTGCAGGACGATGAGCCGATAGCCGGGCTGTCGATTTTGTATCAGCCCCACGAGCAAAAGCACACCGAACAGACGGTTTCATCCGCAAAGGATGCGGCTGATGCGCTTTTTGAGATGGGCATCATCAGCGAGCAGCAGCTTGCGGTTGTAAGGTATGAGCAGAAAAACGGCTCTGAAAAGGATGTCGGCAGGATTCTGCGTCATCTCGATTTTGTTTGCGAGGATGATATTCTGCGGGCACAGGCCGGGCTGTGCGGTTTTGAGTTCAGGCATATAACCTCCGAGCAGGTGCAAAAAAATGTTTTTGAAATGCTCAGTATGGAATACGTCAGGGCCAACCGGATAATGGCGGTCAGATGCAGTGAAAAGAATCTTATCGTTGCCACGAGCAGACCGACTGATGTTTTTACCATTGACGAGGTTCGTCGAATCACGGGCTGCAATCTGGAAGTCGTGGTTTGCGGCAATGACGATATTGATTCGGTATGCGCCGCTTTTGAGGCAAACAGTTTTACGGCCTGCGTTGACGACATCATAAGCGATATGAGCGATGTGGAGGTTGTTCAGGACGCCCGGCAGGAAGTGGAGGATCTTGCGAAAATTGCGGGCGAATCGCCGGTAATTAAATTTGTGAATTATGTAATAAGCAACGCCATCCGCGAAAAGGCAAGCGACATTCATATTGAGCCGAAGGGCGACCACACCAAGATACGCTATCGTATTGACGGGGTGCTGTTTGAAACGATGAGTCCCCCGGCGAAAATGCACCCTGCGGTTGTATCGCGTCTGAAGATAATGAGCAATCTGGACATATCCGAACGCAGACTGCCCCAGGACGGGAAAATCACGGTGATAGTCGGCGGGCGCAATATCGACCTGCGTGTTTCAATACTGCCGACCAGTCACGGAGAAAAAGTCGTCATTCGTATTCTCGACAGCAAATCGGTTCTGCGGGGGCTGGACAACAGCGGAATGGAGCCGGCTGTGATTGCGAAATTCCGCGACGAAATAAACAAACCTCACGGCATCGCGCTTGTAACAGGCCCTACCGGTTCGGGCAAAAGCACCACGCTTTACGGCGCTCTTTGCGAAATGGACGGCAAGAGCATGAATATTTCCACCGTAGAGGACCCGGTTGAATATGAACTTAATTACGCCAACCAGGTCGGCGTGAACGAGGCAATAGGGATGACTTTTTCCGCTGCGCTGCGGTCGCTGTTAAGACAGGACCCGGATATAATAATGGTCGGCGAAATCCGCGATAACGAAACGGCTCGTATCGCCGTTCAGGCCGCACTTACGGGACACCTGGTGCTTTCAACGCTTCACACCAACGATGCACCGAGCAGTATTACCCGGCTGGTCAATATCGGCATTGACGCTTATCTCATAGCGGCGTCGCTCAACGCGGTGCTTGCACAGCGGCTGGTGAGGACTATCTGTCAGAAATGCAAACAGCCTTATATTGTGCCGGACAGTATGAAAAGATATATCGAAGCCGCCGGCATTGAGCAAAGCCGGCTTTATCACGGTGCAGGCTGTGAAAACTGCCGGGGCAGCGGCTATCAGGGCAGAACAGGCATTTATGAACTGCTCGTCGTTGATGAAAAGTTCAGAGATATAATTAACAGCGACAGCTCTGTTAATGCCATGCGAAGGGCGTTTCGGCAAAGCGGTGCGGCAACGCTCTATGATGACGGCATAATAAAAGTCAAAAAAGGACTTACTACGCTCGAAGAGGTTTTGCGAGTAACACAGGTCTACGGCAAAAATGAGCTGGAAGTCTTCGAAGAAAATATAACCTAAAAACTATACAGGCAATGGAAAAAGGAGATATTATGCAGTGCGACATCGAACAGGAAATTGCGGTTACTGAAACACCGGCGAATAACGGCGGTATAAGAGAAATACTGACTGTGGCCACGCAGCGCGGCGCAAGCGACGTGCATATCAATGCGGGATTAAAGCCGATTCTGCGAATCAACACCGAGCTTGTTCCGCTTGACTGCGATGTGGTAACCGAACAGGCAGCCCGTGAAATGGCGATTGAAATCCTCGGACGCGAGCGTTTTTTGCAGTTTGAGAAGAATCGCGACTTTGATTTTTCGACAAAAATTGCAAACGGCAGCCGTTTTCGAGTAAACGCCCACTTTCAGCGAGACACCGTTGCCCTTGCATTCCGCGTGATACCGAATGCAATACCGGATATCGACAGTCTGAACCTGCCGCAGATAGTCAAAGAGCTTGCAACCCTGCCTCGTGGCCTTGTGCTTGTGACAGGCCATACCGGTTCGGGCAAAAGCACAAGCCTTGCCGCGATGATTGACGCGATAAACAAGCGATTCAGGAAAAGAATCATCACGCTTGAAGACCCTGTCGAATATGCGCTGGAAAACGGAACCAGTATGATTGAACAGCGCGAAATAGGACAGGACTGTTTAAATTTCGCGTCCGGCCTTCGCCACGCCCTGCGTCAGGACCCCGATATAATTCTCGTAGGCGAAATGCGAGACCTTGAAACGACAAGCTCGACAATCACCGCAGCAGAGACGGGGCATCTTGTTTTCAGTTCGCTGCACACAATTAACGCGCCGCAAACGATAGAACGCATAATCGACATCTACCCCGCAGCGCAGCAGAATCAGATTCGCACAATGCTTGCCAACACGCTTCAGGCGGTAATATCGCAGACGCTTTTTAAGAGAACAGATAAACCCGGAATGGTTCCGTGCGTGGAAATTCTGCTCTGCACTTCCGCCGTGCGAAACTGCATACGGGAAAACAGAATATTTGAAATTCCGAATATTATCAGCACATCCCGCAGAATCGGTATGCAGGAAATGGATTACAGCATCGCCCAAAACTACTTCCTCGGCAGGATAGAAAAACAGGAAGCGATAATGCGATCTACCAATCCGGGCAGAATGGAAAAAATATTTGAAACAGGCAGGCCTGAAGATTATTTAGGCGTCAACGCCAACGGCAATGAAGAAAAAACAAACGGCAGGAAAAAATAATGCAATCGACACTTGAACAAACGCTATCGGACAGAACGGCACAGCAGGATATTAACGCCGCATCTGCAAATCAGCGGCAAACACAAGCATGGCCGCAGCAGGGACTTATACAAAAGATGCTCAATTTCAGCATTGATTTCGGTCCCGGCAAAAAAGACGTGCTGAATTTTACAAATCAGCTTTCCATAATGGTTCGTGCCGGCATAAGTCTTCAGGATGCGCTGGAATCAATTGCCGTACAAATTAAAAACAAAAAATTCAGGGCAATCGTGTTCGACCTGAAACACAGAATCGAGGCTGGGGAAAGCCTGTCGCAGGCCTTGTCGGTTTATCCGAAGACGTTCAGCGAACTGTATGTAAATATGGTCGCCGCGGCGGAGCTGAGCGGCTCAATGAGCCAGATGCTCGACAAGCTGGCCGGCTACCTCGACCAGGAACAGCAGACACGCCAGGAAGTCATTGGGGCAATGGTATATCCAGCCATCATATTTTTTATGGCGGTTTCATGCACAACATTTCTGCTGGTGTTTGTACTTCCGAGATTCACCAAAATTTTCGAAGGCAAGGAACATATTCTGCCGGCTCCGACAAAGATAATTATGGCCGCAAGCCAGTTTCTGCGCAGCTACTGGTTTTTCATACTCCCGGCAATTGCCGCGGTTATATGCCTGTTCTGCTGGTTCATCAATACCAAAACCGGGCGAAACTGGTGGGACAAGGTCAAGCTCACCCTGCCGCTGGTGGTGCGCCTGACCGGCACCAATCAGGAGGAG
>DYLR01000049.1 GCA_020721975.1 Blastopirellula marina
ACCAAATCCGAATGTCCAGAGAATTTTCAATTACCAATAACCAAAAGACTTTCGCCGGAATATTTGGTCATTAAAATATTTTGACATTCTCTGGCCATTGGGAAATTGGGCATTGGAAATTAATTGGATGTTGGATGTTTATTTTGGGAGTATTTATTACAAATGAGTCTGTCACGAATAATTACTATCGGCTTATCGCCGGCGTGGGACACAACCTGCATTGCGGAAAATATCAACTGGGGCGACCATAAACGCCTCGACAGTTATACATCCGTACCTGCCGGCAAGGCGTTCAATGCTTCCCGTGCATTGGCCTGGCTGGGCGTACATAATATTGCCGCAGGTATCTGGGGGCAACAGGATTATCGGCAAATGCTCGCCGCAACAAAAAAACTTTCCAAAAAAATCGATATTAAATTAACGGCCGTTCCCGGCACAACCAGGCAATGCATTACCATAGTTGATTCGGCAAATGAAAAAGAAATGCATCTTCGCTCATTAAATACAATCGCCGATATTCGGTCGCTGCGGGCATTAAAAAAAGAATTTAAAAAAATTGTCCGCCGGGACGATATGTGTTTGTTCTGCGGCACAGCCGGCGACCATACCTGGGACGAGTCGGGCATGGATGTTCTTGCTCTCTACCGAACGGCACAAAAAGCAGGCTCAAAACTCTTTGTTGACAGCAGCGGACGACAGCTTATCACCGTGGTTGAGCAGGGCGGGATATTTCTGCTCAAACCAAATGTGCAGGAGCTTGGCGAACTGCTCGGCAAAAAAATAAAAGATGAGCCTGACTGCTTAATCCGTGCGGCAAAACCGCTGCTTAAAAAAGCGCAAATTATCGTCATCAGTCGCGGCGACAAAGGGCTTGTGGCTATCGACAAAGACGCAGCGTATATTGCGAATATTGTTCAAAAAAATACACCAGTAAGGCATACGGTCGGATGCGGAGATTATCTTTTCGCAGGCCTTGCGGCGGAACTTGCGAAAAATCACGGAATAACTGCGGCTATTAAAACAGGAATGCAGGCCGCAGCCGCAAGGGCGTTCGGATGGACAGAATATTTATCCTGGCCGCAGTGCAGGAGCAAAATCCCAAATATTAATATTAGAAGATAGAAGATAGGAGGTAGAATGTAGAAGATAGAATACGAGAATTTAAATTCTTATTCTACCTTCTATATTTAAGAATCGACCCCCATATCAATATTGCCAGCAAAACAATTGCAGCGTAATTTTTTATCCACCCTGCGGTCGTATTATGCACGTGGCCGGCAGTTTCCCGGCTGATTGTCAGGCCGAAAGCGTCTGTCAATATTCCGAAAAGCAGAGCAATAACAATTACCGTCGTCATATAAATGATTGCTGCGCGCCCGCCCAGAGATTTCCAGATTACAATGTAGGACGCGGCATTTGTGGCCGGGCCGGTCATTAAAAATACCATTGCAGCTCCCGGCGTAAGTCCGCCGTGCAGAACCATTGCCGCCGCTATCGGTACGGATGCCGTAGAGCAGACGTACATCGGTATGCCGATGAGGAGCATTGCAATTTTTGCCCAAAGACCCGTACCGAGTTTGTCCGCAAAGAAATTTTCAGGGATAATCGCGGTTATCAGTCCGGCAATCAGCAGACCGGCCAGCATTGAAGGTCCCACATCCCGCGGCAGCACAACAAAACCATGTTTCAACATTCTCACAATTGCAGGGGGCTTTTTTTCCTTGTCCGTCGCACAGCATTCATCCTGACAAGGCTTGTTGTTTTTTGAACCTGTACGGTCAAAAATCCCGGCTGCAATTCCGCCTACAATGCCTGTAATAAATGCAGCCATCGGACGCAAAACTGCAAACACCGGTCCCAGCAGCGAATAAGTTACGGCTATCGAATCGACGCCCGTCTGGGGGGTCGAAAGTAAAAACGAAAGCGCTGCGGACTTCGATGCGCCGTGCTTGTGCAGAGAAACCGTTACAGGGATTACACCGCAGGAACACAGCGGCAAAGGCACTCCAAACGCGCCGGCCTTGACAATCGGCCAAAGACCTTTACCGCCAAGATGCCGTTCGACGGTTTGCGGCGAAATTAGAACGCTCATCAGCCCTGCGACTAAAAAACCAAAAAGCAGATATAGGCTCATATCGCCGAGAACAGACCAGAACGAGACAATTATACTTTCAACAGCGGCCATATTATATATACGACGCAAAGCGTCTTATGGTTGTTGAATATGTCCGTCAAGAGATACGGTTATATCATTGAAACCAATGTTAATGCCGGACATCGCTACGGCTGTTTCAACAAGCCTTTTTAATCCGAAACAGCAAGGCACTTCCATGTGGGCGACTGTGATACTCTTTAAGTCGTTATTGCGGATAATTTCCGACAGCTTCCCGACATATCCGCTTGTGTCGTCAAGTTTGGGACAGGCGATAATAACACTGCGGCCTTTAAGAAGCCTTTTATGAAAATCAGAAAAAGCAAATCCCACGCAATCCGCCGCTATCAACAAATCTGCGTTTTTCAAAAATGGCGCATTTGGATTAACAAGGTGAAGCTGAATCGGCCAATGTGTAAGTTCGGATTCGCTTTGACCGGTATCTGCGTCATCAATATTACCGGCCTGAGATTTTTGTTTGAACATCTTTGTTGCAAGGCCCGGACAGACAAACCCTTCCGGCCTGGCCGGCTGTTGGGCCTTTTGCGATTCGAGATGTTTTTTAACGGCAGCTTCGTCAAATTCCGCAGCCTGACGCTGCTCTATGGTAATTGCACCCTGCGGACAGCGGCCTAAACATGCACCGAGACCATCGCAATAAGTTTCACTGATGAGCTTTGCCTTGCCGTTTATAATTTTAATCGCACCCTCGGCACAGGCATGTACACACAAACCGCAGCCGTTGCATTTGGATTCGTCAATTTTAATTATATTTCGCATTACCATCCCAAACCTCAGGGGTTAGCCCCCCGGGGCCGGCGGGGGGGCTAACAATACACTAAATTACGCCGCAAGGATTGCCTTTAAGTCTTTTTCAGGCGTGTCAATCGGCATAATGTTAAATTTATCGACCAGCACTTTCAGCACAGCGGGCGATACAAACGCAGGCAGCGACGGACCGATTCGCATATTCTTAATTCCAAGATGCAGCAGCGTAAGCAATATACATACGGCCTTCTGTTCGTACCAGCTCAGCACAATGGAAAGCGGCAGGTCATTAACGCCGCAATTAAACGCCCCTGCAAGCGCAACGGCAATCTGAATTGCCGAATATGCGTCGTTGCACTGGCCGATATCGAGCAGCCGCGGAATTCCGCCAATATCGCCGAAGTTCAGTTTATTGAAACGATATTTGCCGCACGCCAGCGTCAAAATCACGCAATCCTGCGGAATCAGCTCGGCAAGCCGGGTATAGTAATTTCTTCCCGGCTTTGCTCCGTCGCAGCCGCCAATAAGGAAGAATCGTTTTATTTTCCCGGCCTTGACGGCGTCAATTACCGTACCGGCAACGCTCATTACCGCATTGTGGCCGAAACCGACAGTAATATATTTTGCCTCATCATCTTTTTCAAAACCCCGGGCAGCAAGAGCGGCTTTAATTACCGGCGTAAAATCCTCATTGCCGACGTGCGTTACGCCGGGCCAGCCGACAAGGCCGGTTGTGAAAATTCTTGCCTTATAAGATTCACGCGGCCGCTGTATGCAGTTGGTCGTCATCAATATCGCTCCGGGAAAAGCATCAAATTCTTTGCACTGGTCCTGCCAGGCTCCGCCGTAATTGCCCGCAAGGTGTTTATATTTCTTTAAGCCCGGATAGGCGTGGCACGGCAGCATTTCGCCGTGAGTATAAACGTTAATGCCTTTGCCCTCAGTCTGTTTGAGCAGAGTTTCAAGGTCTTTAAGGTCATGGCCGGAAACGAGAATACATTTGCCTTTGACCGGCGTAATGCGAACCTTTGTCGGCTCAGGATGGCCGTATTTGCCGGTGTTGGCTGCGTCAAGCAGACCCATTACTTTAAGATTGACTTCGCCGCATTTTAAATTCATCGCGATAAGTTTATCGACATTGGCGTTGTCCGGACCAGTGAGGAAGTTCAGTGCTTCATGGAAAAATGCATAAACGTCGTCATCCTTTTGGCCGAGAATTTTGGCGTGATGTACATAAGCTGCCGTTCCTTTTAAGCCGTAAGTGAGCAGTTCCTGAAGACCGGTTACATCATTGCCGAGTTTCGTTTTGCGTTTAAGAATGCCAATCTTTGCAGCTTCGGCGGCAAGCTCATTAACCGTGCCGGCAAATTTGGCCTCTATTTTGGATTCAATATCCTCCGGCTTTGCACCTTTTTGCCGGCAGGCGCTATCATAAAGCGATTTGGCCTTTTGCCTGACCTGTTCGGCCTGGCTGATACATTGTGCAATTGCCTTGGCGTCAAAATTGACATTTGTAACCGTCACAAACAGCGCATCAGTTACAAAGTTGTCAACTGTTTCGTCTTTTGCGCCGGCCAGTTTTCTTGCACGGTCGGCATACATCGAAATTGCCTTGGTTGCATATACAAGCAAATCCTGCAAGGCCGAGGTTGTCGCGTCTTTGCCGCAAATGCCGATTTTTGTGCAGCCTGTGCCTGCTGCCGTCTGTTCACACTGATAACAAAACATCTGATTTTCCATTTTACTAATTCCTTTCCAAATTTTAATTTTTCTGTCTTATCATTGTTAATAACATTTTAAATCTTTTCTCTGCAGCAACCGAATGCGGCACGTCGGCGGGCATCACAATTATCCCTCCGGCGGAGACCTTATATGGCTGCTGGGCTATTGTAATAAGCGATTCTCCGTCAAGCACCTGGACCATTGCGTCAAACGGCGCGCTGTGCGTGCTTAAACTCTGCCCGGCGTCAAATGCAAACAGCGTTACCGTTCCTGCATTTTTGTCAATGAGAGTCTTGCTCACTATTGCTGCATCTGCATACTGCACCAGGCCGGCAAGGCTGGCAACCCTGCTCAACACCTCCGGCGACACCTTGTTTTTTACTTCGTTTGCCATAAATTTATTCTGCTTCAAAAGTTTTATTTCCTGATTTATTTTTCTTTACGTCTGCACCCTTGGTCGGCGCATTATCCAAAAGGTCCTGCAATGTTATTGACGCAAGCGAATCGTTTATCTGGTTCTGCATCCGGTCAACCACCGGCGCTATCGGACAATATTTTTTCCTTCGACAGCCCTCGGCTCCGGGCGAACATCTATTGAACGCCACCATGCCCTGCACCGCCTGGATTGCCTGTAAAAGGTTGATTTTGGCGGGCCTGCGTGCCAGTACAAATCCGCCCTGAGGCCCCATTACGCTTGCAACCAAATGTGCCTTTTGCAGCTTTTGAAGAATCTTGGCTGCAAACTGCGGAGAAATATCCTCGGCCTGTGCAAGTTGATTCGTTGCCGCCGGTTTGCCGTTGAATCTGTCGGCCAGATTTACCAAAAGTCTCAATGCGTAATCCGTATTTTGCCTTAAAACATTCATAAATCGAATATAGAAATATAGAAGGTAGAAGATAGAATAATAAGAATGTAAATTCTTCTCCTACCTACTACCTAATACATACTACCTTTTCATTTCATCCACATAGTAGGATTATTTTAGTCCTACTCATAAAATTTTTCAACATCTTTTTTGCCAATTTTTTATAAAATTTTATAACTACTTGATAACAAAGAAGTTATAGCAAAAAAATTATTTGCCGTCAGTTATTTGTTTTTGAATTTCCGCCAGCAAATTTATTGCTTCTATCGGCGTTAGTTTGTTGACGTCAAGACGGCCGAGTTTATCAAGAGCGTTTTTTTGAGCCCGGCTGAACAGCGGCTCTGCTGATTCATTTTGTGTACGGGCTTTGCCGAGTTCGACATTATGTGCTTCCTTTGCGAAGGCATTTTCGAGGTCTTTTAGAATTTCTGAGGCACGTGTGGTAATCTGTTTCGGCACGCCTGCGAGTTTGGCTACGTGAATGCCGTAAGATTTGTCCGTACCGCCCGGTACAATCTTGTGCAGAAAAACAACCTCGTCCATCCACTCCCGCACGGCAACGTTAAGATTTTTGACATTGACCAAAAGCCCTGCCAGTTCAGTAAGCTCATGATAATGAGTAGCAAAAAGCGTTCGGCATTTTATATTGTTGGCCAGATGTTCTGTAATCGCCCAGGCAAGAGCAAGGCCGTCGTGCGTACTTGTGCCGCGTCCGACCTCGTCGAGTATCACCAAAGACCTTTCCGTGGCGTTATTTAGAATATTGGCTGTTTCGGTCATTTCTACCATAAAAGTGCTTTGGCCGCGGGTTAGTTCATCTGATGCGCCGACGCGCGTAAAGATTTTGTCGGTAATTCCAATGGTTGCGTTTTTTGCCGGCAGAAATGAACCTGCCTGTGCCATTATCACAAGCAGCGCCGTCTGGCGGATATAAGTGCTTTTGCCGGACATATTCGGGCCGGTGATAATGGCAATATCCGCTTTACCGTTGCCGAGCTGAATGTCGTTCGGCACAAATTCCGAACCGAGCAGGCCGGCAAGCACAGGGTGTTTGCCGTCAGTGATGCTTAAAATTTTCTCGTTTGTCATCTGCGGGCGAATATAATTTTCACGCCCCGCAAGATAAGCCAGAGCTGCCAGGCAATCGCATTGTGCAATACATTCGGCCAGCGCTGCAAGGCGGGGAATATGTTCGGCTGCGAAACTGCGAAGCTGCTCAAAGATTTTCTGTTCAATCTCAAGGGCCTTTTGAGACGCGGTAAGAGCCTGTTCCTCATATTTTTTCAGCGGTTCGGTTATATAGCGTTCGGCATTTTTGACGGTCTGTCTGCGGATATAGTCCGGCGGCACTTTATCGGCGTAAGAATTGGTTATCTCGATATAATAGCCGAATACCTGATTAAAACCTATTTTCAAATTTGCTATTCCGGTGCGTTTTATCTGTTGCTGCTGATACTCGGCTAAAAAGTCTCTGCCGCTTTTTCCGACAGACCGCAGCCTGTCAAGCTCGGCGTCAAAGCCCGGCCGAATTACCCCGCCGTCGCGCAAATGCGTGGGGCATTGAGGCTCAATGGCAGATTCGAGCCTTTCGGCCAGCTCATTCATCGTATCTATTCTGCCGCCTGTGGAAGAAAGCAAATCCGCCCGGCACTGCATCAGCAGATTTTTTACCTCGCCGGCCTGGCGCAGACTTTGCGCAAGGGCGAGCAAATCCCGCGGCGTTGCACGGCCTGTTGCAAGGCGGGCGGCTATTCGTTCTATATCCGCAATTTGCTTAAAAAGGCTGCGAAGTTTATTAAGAATCTGCGCATTTCCGCACAATTCCTCAACAGCATCGTGACGAAGCTCAATAGGGCTTATTTCACATAACGGCATACAAAACCACTGCCGAATCATCCTGCCGCCCATTGCCGTAAGAGTCTGGTCGATACTGCCGAGCAGGGAATTTTTTGCCGTCCCGCCGCGAATTACTCCCAGTATTTCAAGACTTCTCAATGAAGCCTGGTCGATTTGAAGAAATTGTCTGCGATTGAATTTTTTCAGCAGAATTATGTGTTTCAACGCCGTCTTTTGCGTTTCATTTAAATATTCAATAATCGCGCCTGCCGGGGCGATGCAGTCTTCATTATCCGCTATTCCGAAACCTTCAAGGCCTGCAACGCCGAAATGCTCACACAGTTTTTTTTGTGCTGAAACTGCATCAAAATACCATCCCGGACGCAGGGTAATGACCGCAGAAGACAGGCTGTGAATTTGTCCGGCAATTTTTTTGAACTCCGCATCGAATAATTCGCCGCGGCTTTGAGGCAAAATCACCTCCGCAGGGCCGATTCGCAGCAGTTCATCAATGAGTCTGTTTTCGGCGATGTTTTCTGTGAAAAAATGTCCTGTTGAAAGGTCAACCCAGCTTACGGCGGCCGATTTTTTGCCGAGATACACCGCCGCAAGAAAATTATTCTGTTTTTCCTCAAGCAGCATATCATCGGTGAGCGTGCCTGCCGTAATAATCCGCACCACATCGCGTTTGACTACGCCTTTGGCAAGTTTCGGGTCTTCAATTTGTTCGCAGACGGCGACTTTATGACCGGCGCTGATCATTTTTTTGAGATAACCGTCAACCGCATGATACGGCACACCCGCAAGCGGAATCGGATTTGCTCCCTTGTTGCGGGCGGTTAAGGTCAGCCCGCAGGTTTCCGAAGTAATCCGTGCGTCGTCATAAAAAGTTTCATAAAAATCGCCCATCCGGAAAAACAGCACGCAGTCGGGAAACTTCTGCTTGAACCGGTGAAACTGCTGCATCGCAGGCGTAAGCTGGTCTTTGTCGATACTCATCAGAAAAATAATAAATGGAAAACGGCAATTAGTAAATCAAAAAATGAACGGTTTTTATATTAACTTTTCCAGATGCTCTGCCTGTTCTCTGTTGAAACACAACGGCTGCCTGAAATTAAAATCTTTAACGCCCAGTTTAATCTCGATTTCGTCAAGTAAAATATCAATGCCTGTTCCGGTTTTTGCGCTGATTGCCAAAACCCGCGGCGGGGGCTGTAAAATGTCGGCCTTATTGAAGACCTCAAGAACGCTAACTGCTCCAAAGTCGGGTGTATTATTATCCTTACACCGCATATATAAAACCATATCTGCGCTTTTCAGCAGATGCCTTGTTCGGCGCTGCGCCTCGGCGTCAATCGGCGAAGATAAAGATTTGCAAAGCCCGGCAGTATCTATCAGCTCCATCTCCATGGCGGGTGTTTGGATGTGTCCCGATACCCAGTCGCGGGTCGTGCCTGGGATATCGCTTACAATAGCTTTGTCTTTGCCGCACAGGGTATTCAGCAGCGTGCTTTTGCCGACGTTCGGCTCGCCGGCCAGAACAATCCGCACGCCGTAAATAATTTTCATTGCAGCTGCGCTGTTGTGCAGGATTTGTTTTGCCTGTGATTTGATTAAGGCGCGGTCTTTTTGTTTTTTCCACTGTTCAAACACAGCAGCTAAACCGCCGGTAAGCTGATAGTTGATTATCTTTGCGCCGAGCAGCGTTTTTGTTTGTGTAATTGCAATCCGAGCCGCTAATGTCAATGCCCGCTCAGGGCCTGGATCGTAAGCGACAGGTCGATTGCCGGTTTGCGATATAATTTCCTGCGGTGATACGATTTCGACGCCGTGTTTTTTCAGGCATTTTAATATCTGCTCGACAATGAGCGGATTTCCGTGACAATTTATTGTGAAATAATCGTCATTTTCACATCCGATGATAACTTCGTCAATAAGTACATCGTCATCTCTAATATGACCGAGAATTGTCTTGCCGGTTTGAAATAAATTTAATTTTTTGGCAGGCAAAAATATCTGCGCCAGTATTTTTTCCGCCTCGCTGCCCGTGATATGAATTGAACTGATGGCGGCATTTATTTTTGCGGTCATCATTGCGGCTATAGTTTTCATAGGGCTGTTTTCAATTTGCCGTAAAGCGATTTAAAACTGAAACGATACTTCAGCGATTTGTCAAAAAATTCGCGAGCCTTTACCGTGTTTTTTTCGTTCACGGCCGCCTTTGCCGCGCGGTATGCCTCACGTGAAAGTCTTTTAAGGGCCACAGCCTGCGGCACAAAATCCCTGCCGCCTTTTTCATAATAAAATTTTTCAAGCACCGCCAGCTCCGCCAGCCGGTTCTTCAGCGATATTGCAGATAAATTGCCGCCGTGTCTGCGCCGCTTGAATGTCGGCTCGTCGAGAGCGATAAACTCATACTTCAGCGATAATCGCAGCCACAAATCATAATCTGAACAGACCCGCAGCGAAGTATCGAATCCGCCCTCGTCCAGAATCGCCTTTCGCGGGAACATTGAGCCGCAGGAGTGAATCAGGATATCATCAAAAAGGTATTGGGTGATTTTTCCGCTTCGCAGGGTTCTTTTGCATTTTCCGGTTGTTTGGCCGTTTTCGTCAATGCCAAGATACGCCCCGTACACAATTACATTGCCGCCGTGTTTTTGCATCGCGGCATACATCCGCTCGATGGAATCGGCAAACAGCAGGTCGTCTGAGTCTATGAAAGTAATATATTGCGTTTGAGCAAGCTCGATGAGTTTGTTTCTTGATGATGCGTCTCCGGCATTTGCCTGATAATGATATTTTATTTGCGGAAATTCGCGTTTAATCATTTCGTCTGTGCCGTCGGTTGAG
Source organism: Blastopirellula marina (assembly GCA_020721975.1). Lineage (GTDB taxonomy): Bacteria > Planctomycetota > Phycisphaerae > Sedimentisphaerales > UBA12454 > DYLR01. The sequence continues at coordinate 10,198 of DYLR01000049.1, forward strand.
CCGTCGTCAACAATATGCACTTCAAAGTTCCTATACGTCTGCGCAAAAACGCTCTCCAGGGTCTGCCGCAGCAAATCCCTGCGATTATATGTCGGAATACATACGCTAATCTTCAAATCCATCCGATTTTTCTTTGCAGTATTTTTGATACGCCATCACAATGCCCTTGACCGTCAAATTGGAAACAAACGAATCGACAAAGCTGCATCCGTCTTTTAAAATCTCCATTGCTCCGCCGGTAACGATTGCCTGCGGCCAGCGGCCAAGCTCCTCGGCATAACTGCGCAGGACCACTTCCAAAACGCCAACAGCCGCATAATATAAGCCGTTATTTATTGCATCCTGCGTATTACGGCCGAACGGCTCTTTGGGGATATGCACCTGTTCAATTTTCGGCAGCGCGGCAGTGCCGTTTTTCAAAGCATCTGCTGAAAGCTCAAAGCCCGGCAAAATCACTCCGCCCAAAAATACTCCCTGTTCGTCAACAAGGTCTATTGTAACCGCAGTGCCGAAATCCGCCACTGCGACAGCATCCTGCACAACCGCAAAAGCCGCCGCCGCATTCATAATCCTGTCAACGCCGACCTTTGAAATATCATCTACCGACACATCCATAGGCAGCGGTATATCTTTTTTGTAACCAACCTCAAGCAGCTTTTCGCCAAGTTCGTCATTTACCATCTGCCGCAGAAGCTGCGTCCATTGCGGCTTAACCGAACAGCAGACGATTGTGCAGTCGTGCCTTTGCGGATTTGAGCCTGGTACAATCGGTACCTGCTGCCAGGCGTCGACAAGAGTTTGTCTTATCGCTGTTGTATCCGCCCCGACAATATTTTTTGTCATCCGCTCAAGGTCGTCGATAAAAAGCGAAACTGCTATTTTTGTATTTCCAATATCTATCGCAATAATGTTCACTGTTGAAACTCCTGTCCGTCGGGTTTGATTTTATGCCATAAGTATTCCGTCAGTTCCCGAATGCCCTGTCCGGTCGCTGCCGAAATTGCAAGTATATCTTTTTTAATTTCCTTTCTGATTTGTTTCAGCGATGTTTCATCCGGGTCAAGGTCTATCTTGTTCACAACGACGATTTCCTGCTTTGAGCCAAGTTCGCTGCTGTACTGCCGCAGTTCCTCGCAGATTTTTTTATAATTCTCCACAGGGTCGCTGCCGTCAATTGGCGATACATCAAGCAGATGCACAATCAGCCGGGTGCGTTCGATATGCCGCAGAAAATCATGCCCCAGACCCTGTCCGTTATGTGCGCCTTCTATCAGGCCGGGAATATCCGCCATTACAAATCTGCGATAATCCGAAAGCTCAACAATGCCAAGCACCGGCTCAAGCGTTGTGAACGGGTAATCGGCAATCTTTGGCCGTGCCTTAGAGCATCGGCTGATAAGTGTGCTTTTGCCGGCATTGGGCATTCCGACTAACCCCACATCGGCTATAAGTTTCAGCTCAAGCCTGATATTCCGTTCCTGGCCGGGCCTGCCGCTCTGGGCGTATCGCGGAGCCTGATTCCACGGAGTCGCAAACTGGCTGTTGCCTTTTCCGCCCAATCCGCCTTTGCAGATAAGGGCTTTTGTGTCTTCGCAGGCGAGGTCCACCAGCAAAATATCTTCGTGGTCTTCATCATATATCAGCGTTCCGACAGGCACTTTGATTGTTAAATCTTCGCCGTCGCTGCCGTGGCGGTTTGCGCCTTCGCCGGGTCTGCCGTTTTGTGCCTGCCAGCGGCGTTTACCCATAAAATCGCTCAGCGTATCGACATCATTGACGGCCAGGAAATACACATCGCCGCCTTTACCGCCATCGCCGCCGTCGGGACCGCCTTTGGGCAGATATTTTTCCCGCCGAAAGCTCACGCAGCCCGGCCCGCCATTACCGGCCTTTACCCATATTTTTGCAACGTCAACGAACAAACAGCAATCTCCAGCATCTTACCACGAAATTTAGCAGTCTTTGATAGTACTGATTGATGATGTATAAACATCCAATATCCAATTAATTCTCAATGCCAGAAAAACACGAAATTCAGAATACGGAAATCAGAATGAAGAGACTGTTTCTTCTGTGTTCTGATTTCTATATTCTTTTTCGTTATTGGCAAGTTAAAATTCTCTGGTTGTTCGGATTTGGTTTTGAGTTATTATTTTAAATCCCGGCCACTATTCCACAAACCAAGCCGCTGATTATATCGATTTTAGCAGTCCTTTTCAATGGGTGTAGTTTCGATTTTACGTAAAGGTTGATAAAAAAATGGACTCCAGTGCTTATACTGTAAGTAGTTATAAGAAATACAGTTAAGCAAAAAGAAAGTTCCAGGGCATCCAGTCTGCCAGTAATAATGTTGCGGTGTCGATATGCTTCTGCAATTGTGTGAGGTAGTCGAATGGGTTGGCCTTGTTAAGTTCGCAGGTGTGAATAATGCTCATAAACAGGTCGCCCACACGAGCTCCGTTGAGGGTCTTAATATGACAGCGCTAATGGCCGTCTAATTTTTTCCTTTTTCGTTCATCTG
>DYLR01000050.1 GCA_020721975.1 Blastopirellula marina
TGCAGGTTTGAGAGAAAAAATTAAGATATTTTTCCTTATCACGGTTAAACAATAATTTGCCTTTAAGAGCCTCAAATCGATAAACCGGCTCGGCGTTATTCAACACGCCCACATCCGGCTGAGCCTGCGTTTGCACCTGGTGAACCGCATCCATTGCCTTCCGTAATATTTCAAATGTTGGCTTGCCGGCAATATACAGGGCAATATCAATATCGCCGCCATCCCTGACCTCGCCGTCTTTTGCAGAACCGTGCAGCAATGCAAATATCACTTCCGGGCAGGCCTTTTCAAGAGCAAATGATAATTTTTCAATATCAAATTTCACTGCCGGTCAATCTCGTTGCGAAACTGCCTGAAATTATCGAGCTTGTTCTTTGCAATATTATAAATAATTTCCGGGTCAATTTCTTCGTACTGGTGAACAATAATATTTCTGAATTTTATCATATCTTCGTAAGGTTCTGCCGATTTCAGAATACCCAACTCAACAAGCTGCCGGATTGCCTGCGATGAGGTGGCAACAGGCCCTGCATTTTCCAATGCGATTATTCTTTCTGCAATATCAATAACAATTTCAACCATTACCTGCAAAGCGCGTTCCGTCATAGACCGCAATGCCCAGTCATTTTGAAATGTTGAGAAACTAATATCTTTTAGATGTTTTTGCAGTTCAATCAGATGTTTATCGAGGAGAGCGAACTTTCTTTGAATAACTCCGTTGTACTTCATTGCAAATATCCGTTAATCACGCTTTGCAATATCTTTTCAAGGCCGGTCTGTTGTTTATAGCCGATTATCCTGCCGATTTTTTCCAGGCTCGGCGTGCGCTTGTGCATATCGTCCACGCTCTTGCCGTAAGCCTGTTCGTAAGAAAGATATTTCAATTCGCTTTTGCTGCCGGTAAGTGCAATAATTTTCTTTGCAAGCTGCTCAATCGTAATTTCTTCATCGCTGCCGATGTTAAAGACTTCGCCGTCGGCTGCCGGACAGTTCATCAAATCAATCACCGCCCCCGCAACATCGCCGACATACGCAAAACATCGGCTCTGTGTCCCTGTGCCGTAAATTTCAATCGGCTCATTTTTCATCGCCCGCTCGACAAATCGCGGTATCACCATACCATATTGTCCCGTCTGTCGAGGGCCGACCGTATTAAAAAACCGCCCGATAACCACCGGCAGACCGTACTGCTCATGGTACGCCAGCGCCAAAAATTCGTCTATCGCCTTGCTGCACGCATACGACCAGCGGGAAAATTTTGTGCTGCCCAGCACCGAGTCATCGTCTTCTCTGAACGGCACTTTTTCACTTTTGCCGTAAACTTCGCTGCTCGAGGCGATAAATACCTTTCTGCGAAACTTATTGGCTGTGTTCAATACAACTTCCGTGCCGTGAATATTCGTTTCAATTGTATGCACCGGGTCGTCAACGATTAGTTTCACTCCGACTGCCGCGGCCAAATGATAGACAACATCGCACTGTTCAATAAGTACGTGCATTGTCTGCGAATTCCGCACGCTGTCGTAAACAAAGCTGAATCGGGGGTTTTGCCGTGCATTCTCAATATTTTTCATATTACCCGTGCTGAGGTCGTCAATTGCCGCAACCTGATGACCAAGCGCAAGCAGTCTGTCTGCTAAATGAGAACCTATAAAACCGGCGCCACCTGTGATAAGCGCTTTCAATTGCCTGCCTCTTTTACCTGCTGCCTGAACCATTGAACAAATTTCGCAAGCCCGTCTGTAATTTCCGTTTTGGGATTGTAGCCCAACACCTTTTTTGCTTTCGAGATGTCTGCAAATGTTCGCTTTACATCGCCGGGCTGATTCGGCCTGCGGTCGATAATCGCCTTTTTGCCGAGAACCTTTTCAATTTCCGCAATCAGCCTGTCGAGTCTGACCGGGCGTGATTCGCCGAGATTATAAATCTCATAGCCTTTGCATTTTTCGATAGACGCCATAACGCCGTCAATTATATCGTCGATGTAAGTAAAATCCCGCTCCATTGAGCCGTCGCCGAAAACCGGAATTGGTTTGCCGTCCTCGATAAGTCTGCAAAATTTGTGAATTGCCAAATCAGGCCTCTGTCGCGGGCCGTAAACCGTGAAAAATCGCAGACATGTCATATTGATATTATACAGCGAATGATAGGTATAACAAACAAGCTCGCCCGCTTTTTTGGTCGCGGCATAAGGAGAAACAGGGTTGTCAACATTGTCGGTTTCGCTGAACGGCACTTTTAAATTGTTGCCGTAAACACTTGAGCTGGAGGCGAAAATAAAATTTTTAATGTTATGCTTTCGTGCCGCTTCGAGCAATACAACTGTGCCGTTGACATTCACATCATTATAGCCGAGCGGGTCTTCGATTGACGGCCGCACACCCGCTTTGGCCGCCAGATGAATAATGCAATCAAATTTGTTTTTGGAAAATAGTTTATCGGCTAATTTTTCGTCTCTGATGTCGCCTTCGACGGATTTGAAATTTTTATTTTTAGTGAGACCGGCAAGATTCGATTCTTTAACTTTTCTTGAATAGAACGGGTCAAAATTATCAAGCCCTGTAACGTCGTGTTCCTGCGAAACTAATCTTTCACAAAGATGGGAACCGATAAATCCTGCACTGCCTGTAATGAAATATCTCATCGTTTTGTGTTTAGCCGTCGCCGGCACGGCGACGTTCTTTTTTAGCCCGCCGGCCAGTCCGGCAGATTCTCTAAAAATATCACAAAGATAAACCCTTAATTCACCTCAATAGCCGTTCTAATAATTTCAGATAATATACTTCCCTGTTCACAGTGCAAATATTCATCCCAAAAAAAACATTTGGGTTCAATATCGACGTCAATATTTCCTGCATAATGGAATAATTGCACCGCAAGTTCAAGCCTTTTTTTGTGATCGGGCAAATCAACAAAAACTGCTATATCAATATCACTATCTTGCCTGGGATGGCCTTTGGCATAAGAGCCATACAACAAAACTTTTTTCACTGGCAGGTGTTTACTTATGTATTCTCTAAAACGTGAAGCCGAGTTTTTTACTTCTTGAAATTCTCGAGCCATTTCAGTAACTCTATTGTATAATTATATATCTTTTGGGCATTTTCGTTACTTATTGCGTGTGTCATTTCTCTTAATGTCTCTGTATATCTTGATTCTACATAATAGGCATTCAGTTCTTCAAGCATTTTTAACCGGATATCACCGAATTGTTCATAAAAATCGAGCTGCTTTGCCAATTTGTGAAGATTATGAGTATATGGCGGAGTTTGTGTCCTTTGCTTAAGATATATACCTTTCAAAGTTTTCTCAATTGCCTGTTGGCACATAAAAGCAAGATATAAATTCCTGCCGGTTTCAAGCATTATACGGGCAGATTCAATGTCGTACTGTGCCAGTGAATACCAGTTTTGAATTAATTTTTCGCTCATATTCTGCCTATACTGTGATATTCTATGCCGAAACCGCGGACAAACTGCGGTTCATAAAGATTGCGGCCGTCAAATATGACGGGCTTTTTCAATTGTTTTGCAATAAGGACGAAATCCGGGCTTCTGAACTGCTGCCAGTCTGTAAAAATCACAAGCCCGTCGCAGCCGGCCAGACAATCGTCGCGCGAATCGGCAAAATCTATCTTATTGCCGAAATATTTTCTGCTCGGCGGTATTGCCTCCGGGTCGAACGCCCTTACTTTCATGCCTGCCTTTAGAAATTGCTCTATGCAGAATATCGCGGGCGATTCGCGTATATCGTCCGTACGCGCCTTGAAGGCAAGACCCCAGGCTGCTATTGTCGCTTTTGCAGATGTTTTGCCAAAATAGCTTATCACTGTATCGGCAAATCGCTGCTGCTGTTTTTTATTAACCTGCTGGACGGCGTGAGCGATTGTCATTTTACAGCCGTGTTCATTGCCGGTATGAATCAACGCACGGACGTCTTTCGGAAAACAACTCCCGCCGTAACCGATGCCGGGAAATAAAAACGCAGAGCCTATGCGACTGTCCGAGCCGATACCTACGCGCACCATATTTATATCTGCGCCGACTTTTTCACAGAGTTCGGAAAGTTCATTCATAAACGATATGCGAGTAGCCAGCATTGTATTGGCTGCGTATTTGGTCATCTCTGCGCTTACGGCAGACATGAAAATAATTCGGCTGCTCTTTCGCATATACGGGCTGTAAAGCTGCGTCATTAAATCCCGCACCTGCTGACTGTCCGTGCCTATGATGACGCGGTCGGGCTTCATAAAATCCTCGACTGCGGCGCCTTCCTTGAGGAATTCCGGGTTGCTTACATAGTCGAAAGGTATTTTTGTTTTCGCGGCTATCAGCTCTGATACTTTTTTATATGTACCAACAGGCACAGTGCTTTTGGTGATGATAATTTTATATTCCTTCATCAGCTCGGCGATTTGACCAGCCGCTTCAAGTATTGCCGATATATCAGCCGAACCGTCGGCTGCCGAAGGTGTGCCGACCGCCAAAATCAGTATCTTGCTTTCATTTACGGCTTTGGCGGTGTCTGTTGTGAATATCAGCCTGCCCTGTTTTTCATTTTCCTTTACTATTTCCGCAAGTCCCGGCTCATATATAGGCAGGATTCCGTTGTTGAGTCTTTTTATTTTATCCGTATCCTTATCCAAGCAAATCACACGATTGCCGCCGTCGGCCAGACACGCCGCCGCGACAATCCCAACATAACCAACGCCAAACACGGAAATGTTCATGTACTATACTCTCTGCTTAAATGTGGATATCTGTAATTTTTTCTATATACCGGTTTGTTTTTTCAAAGAAATCGCGAGCATTATTTATGGATTCTCTTACCTGTTCGCTTGAAACATTTGTAAATTCACGGTAATCACAGCGTTGACGCAACTCGAATGCATCCGCAAGATGCTTGCCGGAGCTTACAGGAAACAAACCTGTCTTGATAAAATGCAATGTGAAAAGCCTGATAACGCCAATATGTTTGCTTCCGCTAAGCTGCTTTGAAGCAAGAAGTGCAAGGCCGCAATAAAACATGGAGTAATAAGCCTGGTTAACTGCATGTTTTAAATGACCGCCGGCTGCCATTTCTTCAGCTACTTCGAGAGACTCGGCTGCCTGACCTATTCGATATTTAATCAAATCGGCAATATTTTTAGTCACAGTATTTGTCCTTCGCGCATGGCACTTAAAACAAGCGGTGATTCTGTTAATGGCCCTGCCCGTAGTTCATCCACCGAAAAAAAAGTCGGGGAAAAATACATATCAGAATCCAAAAAAGCATCATAGCACAGGTCAATCACGCCTTTTTGTATCTCCCAGTTTGATTCCGGCAAAACTACCAGCAAATCAATGTCTGAGTCCGGCGTAAGCTCGCCTCTTGCAGCAGAACCAAAAAGAATAATCTTCTCCGCATGAAATTTCTCGCGTATCCGGGAAACTAATTTATCAAGAATTTGTCTTCCTTTAGCGGTCAGTTCCATAAGGTGCAATTTTTGCTTATGATTCTGTTTACACTCCGTCCCTGTCGGTTGCACAAAACCGTTGAGGATATTTAAACTTCGGTTTATAAGGAAATCAATTCGTTAAAGGGCTAAGTCCCGGATTTAACAAGCGTTAGTCTTAACGAATCTACTACGGTTTTATCGGCACTTTGTTTAACTTGGTTGACTATTTTGAACCATAAAAAAGACAAAAAAGGAATATATTACAAATGTTATTAAACCAAAATTATAACATCTGGGAGAATAGGTAAAAAACAGTATTATTGGACGGTGCTGATTATATGGCAATAATTATTTATTGAACCATTTTCTATATTTGAACGAAAAACTAATATCGAAAAACACGGCGTATGTGTTAAAATATAATGACTTGGAAGAATATAGAGATAAAATTTGCAAAAAAACTCTTTTATAATACTAATAATCCTGTTTTCGCTTACAACGCTTTGTTTGGGCTTAGCTCAATCCACCGGCCCGGACGGCAGCAATGTAAAGGCTTTGCACGACCTGGGGCTTACCGGCCAGGGAATAAATATCGGACTAATATCATCCGGCAATGCTCTTGACACGCACGAAGCCTTTCAGCGGGGCGGGACAAGCATCATAACAAATAATGATTTTTCCGGTTCGGGAATTTCAGTCGGCTGGCATGATACCTGGGTATCGGGAATACTGGCTTCGCAGGGCGGTGCCGCCCATCCCAACGATATTGGCGTTGCACCCGGAAGCAATATCTATAGCGCACGTGTCGGCAATCTTGTTCAGGCACTGGAGTGGATGCGAACAAACTATTGCAAAATCGTTGTTTCCGGCATTCAATATCAATATGACCCGACAAATCCATCCGACCCGGCCTGGCCTGACGGCAACAGCAATGCGACGGTAAAATATGATTATTATGCCTATCAGCACAACATCATTTTTGCGAATGCTTCCGGTAATCATTTTACCGACCCGTGCAGCGGTCAGGATGTGCAAACCGTTACATCGTTTGGTGATGCCTACAATGGAATAACCACCGGCGGTCTGCGGCCTGTTGAGCCTGATGTGTATCGTCGTGTCGGAACAATCAGCAATATTGGCCCAACTCTCGACGGCAGAAAAAAGCCGGATGTCGTCGCTCCAAGCAATGAACAAACCGTTCCTACTTATACCGGCGACACCGCGTGGACTTCCACCCCGCTCAACGGCGACGGGGCGACAAGTTTTGCCGCTCCGCACACGGCAGGTATTGCAGCTATACTTTTACAATACGCAAACTCAACAGATAACGTTGATGACGCCCAGGACGAGGTCATACGAGCCGTAATTGTCAATTCCACAGAGCCGAATATAAAAGATGACCCCAACAATTTTACTGACCCGCTGAATAATGTTTGGCATGCGCACAGAGGCTATGGCCGCGTTGATGCTCTGGCCGCTTATCAAACTCTTTCGGCAGGTGAAGTTTCAAAAAGCCCCACAGTAATAAATCAGCAAAAAGGCTGGGCTTATGATTACTCTTCAGGCTACAGCACTCATATATATGATATTACTGCAGCGGCAGGGCAGCGCCTTGTGCTTACGGTTACGTGGGACCGTTATGTGGAAAAAATCGGTATAAATTACATAACCGAAAATCCGCTGCTGAATATTGATATGACTGTTTTGAATCCAGATGCAACCACGCTTTACAGTGAAACGGACGGCAAGAACAATCTCATAAAAATAGATTTGCTGCTTACGCAGAGCGGCGTTTATTCTGTCAAATTATTAAACAAAGCAAACAGTAATAAAAGCAATAATCGCTACTATGCGCTTGCTTTTGAACTGCTCGACCCGCTGCCATGCGATTTGGAGCAGGATTATAAAATTGACGAAAAAGACCTTATGCGAATGACTGAATTCTGGCTCAACAGCGGCGAAGCAATACCGGCAGATTTTGACATCAACGGCATTGTTGATATGAACGATATTGTGATTTTGAATGCTCACTGGATTGATTTCGACCCGAGATATATAAATTATTGAGTACTATAAAATAAATGCACTTGCGATTTGTAATCATATTTTTCACGGCGATACTGCTGATAATCCGGCCTGCCGAGGCACAAACCAATGATTATATAATCGTTTTCAGGAATCACTCACAAAAGCGGGAGATGCTTAAACATCCTGCATTTGCAGAATCGCGCAGCTTTAATATTATCCCCGCTATGACAGCCCGCCTTGACGCCGGTCGGCTTAAAGAGCTTCGCCAAAATCCGGATGTTGCCTTCATTGAGCCTGATTACAAAATTTATGCTCTCGGCAGCGCAGATGATATTAATTCGTCGTCATCAAATATTGAAGCTCTGTTGGTTGCGCAGGTTATTCCTTACGGCGTTAGTATGGTCAATGCTCCGGCGGTATGGTCGAAAACCAAAGGTGCAGGCGCAATAGTCGCCGTCCTCGATACCGGAATAAGCATGTACCATCCCGACAGGGGCAGCGTAATCGGCTCTGTAAGTTTTGTAGCCGATGAAGTGGTAGAAGATTTTGAAGGCCACGGCACCCACACTTCCGGCACCATCGCCGCAGCAGATAATGATATTGGCGTCGCAGGCGTAGCGCCGCAGGCCGATTTGCTTATTGCCAAAGTGCTTGACAACAGCGGAGAAGGTCAGACAAGCTGGCTGATTTCCGGCATAGAATGGGCTGTGGAAAACGGAGCAGATGTTATCAGCATGAGCCTGGGCAGTTCCGATTATTCGGCGTCGCTGGAAACCGCCTGCAACAATGCTTATGCGGCGGGCGTGCTGCTGGTGGCTGCGGCGGGAAATGACAACACAAGCACAGCTTTTTATCCGGCAGCTTTCAGCTCGGTAATTTCCGTTATGGCCGTTGACCAGAATAAAAGCAAGGCGAGCTTCTCAAATTACGGCTCTACTATTGAACTTGCCGCACCGGGAGTCAGTATTTACTCAACCGTTCCGGTCAGTTCCGACGCTTTGGCCGATGCAATATGGAGCGACACCAGCCATCAGGCAAATACCGTAAAAGGCACTGCCGCAGGCGAGGTGTCCGGGACAATCTGCAATTGCGGTCTTGCCAACGGCGCCGGCCCGCAGAATACCTGCCCGGATTCCGTGGCTGGAAACATTGCTCATATTCGGCGCGGCACTATTACTTTTGCTGAAAAGGTCGCTCATGCCATGTCCAAAGGCGCTATCGGTGTAATTATTTCAAATAATATTTCCGGCAATTTTAACGGAACTCTAAACGGCGGCAGTCCGCTGGTCGTTGTGTCTGTTTCCAAATCAGACGGCGATGAACTCCAGACACTTGCACAGTCCGGCATAACCGGAACGGTTTCGGTCGAATCGGATTTATACGAATACAAAAGCGGCACTTCAATGGCCTGCCCGCACGTGGCGGGCGTGGCCGCGCTGATATTTGCCGCAGACGGCTATGATATCATCTCGTCAGAAGTGCGTAATATTCTTATAAATTCCGCACAGGACCTCGGCGCTGCGGGCAGAGATAATACTTTTGGATACGGCCTGGTTGATGCCCAGGCGGCAATAAATTTGATTGTGCCGCAGACCTGCGGTGCGGTATGGACGCTGGGCTACGGCAAAAACGCCGACATCAACCGCGATTGCTTTGTCGGCTGGGAAGACCTGCAGCTGCTCGTTGAGCAGTGGCTTAATTTTGATTGCAGCAGTATTGACGGCTGGTGCAGCGGAGGAGATATTGACCGCAGCGGCAGTGTGAATATCTTCGATTTGTCCAATATGGCCGCTGAGTGGCTGAAATGCAACGACCCCCAGCAGATAAATTGCGAATAATAGGGGATAGGGTAGAGTTAGCCCCGCGATTCATTCGCGGGGGTTTTTTAGTCTGCCGTTGCCTTCGGCAATTATATTGACGAAACGCTTCTGATGGTCGATAATTTATCCGGCACAGCCGAGAGGCACTGTCTCGGCCATGACCATTTATACAGTCCGTGCGTGGTTTTCAATGGAATCGGCACAGTGATAGAGCGATACGAATATGATGTTTACGGCAAGGCAAAGATATTAACCGCAAATTTCGCAGATAAAAATAATATCTCTGTGGTCTGGGTGTTCTCTGTGGCAAAGTTATCTTCTCTTGACGGCAGCTAAACAATGTACAATAATTGAATGTTAAATGTTAATATTACAGCGCGAATAAACTTTGAAAAGCACAACTAAATAAATCCGAAACAAATCCAAAATATAAAATCCAAAATTGGCTAAAAGAGGTGTTTTCTGTTATTATAGCCGCGATATGAAACAGCGGGCCGTACGAAACCGAACTATATCCATTACTCCGCAGGAACAGGCGAAATTCGATAAGCATATTTTGCCGACTCCTGATGCTGCACAGGTACGAATGAATAATATTCGCGACAAAATCATTTGCGGCGATGCGTTTGAAGTTCTCGACAAACTGCCCGCAGGCGGCTTTGACCTTGTTTTTGCCGACCCGCCTTACAATATCGATAAGAAATTCAACAGCAGCCGTTTTACAAAAAGGCCGCTTGAGGAATACGAACAGTGGCTGGAACAATGGATAAGCAAAATCCCGCGGCTGTGTAAAAAGAACGCCTCGATTTATATTTGCGGCGACTGGCGCAGCAGCACAGCCGTTCATCGCGTATGCGAAAAATACTTCCGCGTGCAGAATCGCATCACGTTTGAACGTGAAAAGGGCAGAGGCTCAACGGCAAACTGGAAAAATTGCAGCGAAGACATCTGGTTCTGCACGATAAGCAACGACTATTATTTCGACGTTAATTCGGTCAAGATTAACAGACCTGTAATTGCGCCTTATACCGACTCTGCGGGCAAACCAAAGGACTGGCGGCAGACTCATTCCGGCAGATTTCGCGCCACGTATCCGTCGAATATCTGGACGGATATTACAATGCCGTTCTGGTCAATGCCGGAAAATACCGACCATCCCACACAAAAGCCCGAAAAGCTGCTTGCGAAAATCATTCTCGCGTGCTGTCCGCACGGCGGGATTGTGCTTGACCCGTTCGCAGGGGTTGCAACGACGGCGGTTGTCGCCAAAAAACTCGACAGGCATTTTACGTGCATTGAGCTTGACCGGCAATATTGCCGGCTTGCGATGAAACGCCTTGAGCTTGCCGAGGACGATAAATCTATTCAGGGCTACGTCAACGGCGTATTCCAGCAAAGAAATTCGCGTATCAAAACTTCTTTACAGACTCCGGGCATTGATTGCCGATAAATAACGTAATGGTTTATTAAGCAATTGCGCTGCCGGTATGCAGCGATAGTATCAGAATTGAAAGGGATTGCGGTGAAAAGCGGCAAATTACTTAAAATCGGCGTTTTCAGTGCTGTTATATTCATTTTCAACGGCTGCGGTATTGAAGAACCACTGGAAAGATTCCAGTTTGAACCTCGTCCGTGGACATCCAGAATGCCGGCGGCATTTTACCAGGTTGAGCTGAAGAAAAGCACTTCAGCCGACGTTTTGACTTTTATCAAAAGCCACAAAAAGGAATATCTCGTCCAGAGCGAATCGGTGGTCGGCTCGTGGAGCGAACGCAAAAAAACCTGCCAGTACTGGATGAACGCGGTAGCCTTTGATGATGAAAGTTTCACGGCTCAGCGGAAATATTTCCTTACCGTTGACGAGAAACCCTGGCATCCCTTTGCCGAGAGGCAGAAGTTGCGGTTTGATGCATGGATGGTATTCCCGCAGGAAGTACTTGAGGAGTCTTATCCTTCGGAATCCGCCAGACGCATTGCCCTGCTGAAAAAAACGATAGAATATTACCGCGATGATATGGTAATGCTCCGCAGGGAAGCCCGCGTTATCGACAGCGGTTCAATGCTGGTCAACCAGGTTTTCTCGAATATGCTTTACCAGTTTGAGAAAAGCCCGTCATTCACCGATACGCTGGCAAGTCTTGACGGCGTGTGGTTTGACCATATAACGCTAAACAAAGGCAGAGTGCGAATGGTTGAGCAGGACGGCATTGTCAAGGTCAAGATTAAAATTGGACCTTATGCAAACAGATTCCAAAAGCACAAAGACGTCAGGGCTATGCTGCTCGACGAGCCTGCACTGATTGAAATTGCCTCCAAAAAGGCAAAACGGCACATTGATACGGCCGGCTACAATGCGATATATGATTTCGAAAATGAGCTTTGGGAAGCGGCCTTTGAGGCGATTGAGGCTGCCGAACCTAAACAGGCTGAAAAGCTCCAAAAGGAACTTAAAGGCAAAAACTATCGCACCGTCGTTTTTATGCCCAAAGAAGAAACTGCTGAAACCGGCAATCTATGGGTGTTTATCAACAGCGCAGACGCAGAAGTAATAACAGCTTACCAGGAAAAATAAGAAAGGCTGAAAATTAGAAGCTCTGTATTTTTTACGCCTTCGCACCGACAGCATTTATCGCATCGGCAAGATTCATTTTGCCTTCGTAAAGCGCTCTGCCGACAATTACGCCCTGCACAACGCCAAGTTTATCTAATTTTATAATATCTTCAAGGCGAGTTATTCCACCCGCGGCAATAATAGGAGTTTTAATTGCCTGTGCTAAAGCCTTTATTCGCTCAAAATTCGGACCGGCAAGCATCCCGTCCTTGTCAATATCGGTGTAAATTATCGCAGCCACAGGAAACTGCGAGGCCTTTTCAGCGAACTCCATAAGCTGCATCGGGGACTCCTGCAGCCAGCCGTGCGTGGCAACCTTTGTGCCGCGGGCGTCGAGACTAAGTACGATTTTTTGCGGAAATTTTTTGACTATCTTTGTGAACCATTCGAAATTTTTGACGGCAGCAGTGCCTATGATTACTCTGGCTACGCCGGCATCGAGCATCTGCTTTATCGAGGCCTCGTTGCGCAGCCCGCCGCCGAGCTGAACCTTGATATCGCCGAGTTTGACAATCTGTTCGACAATGGCGGTATTGACCGGT
>DYLR01000051.1 GCA_020721975.1 Blastopirellula marina
TTATTGCTAAACAGGTTATATAACTTCCCAAATTGTTAATTGCGCTGTAATATTATATCCGAAAAAAAAATGATTTACAACCGCTTCAAGAATATTTATTACGGACGGGAAAAGCAACATTTATTTTAGCAGGAAATGGTCATACTGCAATTGAATCTGCGGACTTGTCCGGCAGCAGGTTTTTCCATGGCATCGATGAATAATCGGAAATGCCGTTTTAACGCCATACTCAGTTATGCCAGGTTTTGTAATCCGATTTACCTTGCCAGTTCAAAGTTATCCGGCCCGAGCAGCATTTCCATTTTTTTGCAGAATTCGGTATCCGGTTTGACGCTCAGTTCCCTGCCGGCCTGCATTTTTATTCTCGAACCGTTGTGCCGGACTTCAACATACAGCGGACTTTTGCCGCGATGATGTGAACATATTGTTTTAATTTGTGCGATTAACTCCGGCGTTATCTGGTTCTCATTGAATTTTATTTTGACGTTGGCCGAGAGTTTTTCCGAAGCCTGCTCAACAGGAATAATTTCATTGCATATTATCTGCGGATTTTCACGCGAACAATCAATCCTGCCGCGAACAAAAACCACCCGGTCAACCTCAACAAGATGACCGAAAGCGGCGTAAACATCGGACCACATTACAACCTCAACGCTTCCCTGCAAATCATCAAAGGTAAGTATCGCCATTTTTGAGCCTGCGTTTTTGCCGTTTTTGGTTACAATCTGGCGAATCTTTGAAATCATTCCTCCGATAATCGCCTCGTACCCGTCCGGCCTCTCGGCCAGTTGTGAAGTATTCACATTTGAATATACGCCTATCTCATCGGCATGCCTGCTTAAAGGATTGCTTGTTACAAACAGACCCAGCACTTCCTTTTCAGCCTGGAGCATCTGCATTTCGGACCACGGCGGCACATTAGGCAGCTTCTCATGGTCTTTGCGAAGCTCTTCATAAGAATTTCCATGCCCGAACAGACCGAGCTGGCCGGCGTTACGGTCCGCCGCGACCATTTGCCCCGTCTTCATTGCATTTTCCACAGCAGCCATCATTTGCGCACGCGACCCGCCGAGCCGGTCAAAAGCGCCGGCTTTTATCAGGGCCTCTATTGCCTGCTTGTTCACCGCCCGCAAGTCGACGCTTTCGCAGAAATGCAGCAATGAATGAAATCTGCCGACGGCCTGGCGTGCCTCGACAATTTTTTCCACCGCCTTTACCCCGACGCCCTTGACTGCCGCAAGACCAAATCGAATAAAACCGCTGTTCCTGCCGCTGTTATGCTGCTCATCATAAACCACGGTAAAATCCACAAAAGATTCATTTATGTCGGGAGGGCGAATCTCAATGCCCATTGAGCGGGACTCGGCAATGTAATCGGCAAGTTTGCTGTTGTCGCCGGATTCAAATGTAAGCTGAGCGGCCATAAATTCAATCGGCCAATAAGCCTTCAAATATGCCGTCTGATATGCTATCACCGAATACCGCGTCGCATGTGATTTATTGAAACCATAACCTGCAAATCGTTCAATAAGCTCAAAAATTTCCCCGGCTGTCTTTTCGTTCAGTCCTTTTGCTGCAGAGCCGCTCACAAATCGTTGTTTTTCCCTGGCAATTATATCAGCCTTTTTTTTGCTTATTGCCTTGATAAGCGTGTATGCCTCACGCAGCGGTATATCTCCCAGTTCGTTACAGATGCGCATCACTTGTTCCTGATAGACCATTATACCGAACGTTTCGGCAAGTATCTCGTGCATTGTTTTGTGAGGCACAGACCAGCGTGCGCCGTGTTTTCGTTCGATGTAATCCGGTATCAGCGCCATTGGGCCGGGGCGATAAAGGGCGTTTGCCGCGATGAGGTCTTCGAGCCTGTCCGGCTTGAGTTTCATCAGCAAATCCTGCATTCCGCCGGATTCAAACTGGAATATGCCGCGCGTCTTGCCGCTGCAAAAAATTGCAAACACCTTCGGGTCGCAAAAATCGACGCCTTCAATATCAATCTTCTGCCCGTGTATTGATTCAACCAGGTCTATCGTCCGTTGAATTACCGAAAGGTTTTTCAGCCCAAGCAAATCCATCTTGAGCATTCCAACTTTGTCGCAAATCGGACCTTCGTACTGCGTCATTATGTCGCTGCTGTCCGGCGGCTTGTAAAGCGGCAAAAAATTCGTCAGCGGTTCATCCGCGATTACCACTCCCGCAGCGTGCACCGATGCATGGCGGGTTACGCCCTCAAGACGTTTTGCAATATCAATAGCTCTGTGAATGTGAGGAATCGTCTCATAAGCTTTCTTCAGTTCAGGCTCCGTCTCAATTGCCTCGTTAAGCGTGATATTTAACTGCTCCGGAACTAATTTGGCTATTCGGTCCGATTCGGCCAGCGGTATTTCAAGCGCCCGGCAGACGTCGCGTATTGCATTTTTGGCCTTGAGAGTTCCAAATGTAATTATCTGTGCAACGTGAACATATTTTTTGCGCACATAATCAATCACCTGCGCCCGGCCGGTCTGGCAAATGTCTATATCAATATCCGGCATTTCGTTTCGCTGCGGGTCCATAAACCGTTCAAACAGCAGGCCGTACTTTATCGGGTCAACATTGCACAAACCTAAACAATAGCCGGCGACTGTTCCCACGCCGCTGCCCCTTGCGCCGGTTGGAATATTATTCTTTGCTGCAAAATTGCATAAATCCCATACAATAAGGAAATAACTCGAAAAACCCCTGCTCTCGATAACCTCCAGCTCACGGTCAATCCGTTCCTTTATCTGCGGCGTGATTTTTCCATAGCGTTTTTTTGCCCCGTCATATACGAGTTTGGTCAGATACTCTTCCGGTCCTGAAAATTCCTTAGGCGGCTGATATCGCGGAGCATGATGTGATTTCAAGTCAAGCTGCACATTACATCTATCGGCAATTATAAGCGTATTATCACAGGCGCTGGGAACATCGGAAAACATAGCCCGCATCTCCTGCGGCGACTTAAAATAAACGTCGGGCGGGTATCGCATCCTGTCGGGGTCGTTGACGCTCTTGCCGGTGCTGATGCATGTGAGAACATCGTGCGCTTCAAAATCATCGGCATTAAGAAAATGTGTGTCGTTGGTCGCCACCAGAGACAGACCCATTTTTTGGCCCAGCGCAAGCGTCGCCGCACGCAACTTTGCAAAATCTTCGCCCTGGTGCTGCTGTATCTCCAGAAAAAATCTGTCTTTACCGAAAATTGCCAGATATTCTTCAACAGCTTTTATCGCCCCGGCTTCATTGCCAGTCATAAGCATAGCCGGGATTTCGCCCTTCCCGCAGGCGCTGAAACATATCAGGCCTTCGTTCAGCTCGGCAAGAATTTCCTTGTCAATTCGCGGGCGATAATAAAAACCTTCAAGATAACCGATACTGGCCAGCTTCATAAGGTTTTTATAGCCCTTGTTATTCTCGGCCAGTAATATCAAATGATAACTTGCGTCTTTGATGCTTGCCTTTTGTTTATTGAACCGGCTGTCGGGTGAGATATATGCCTCCATACCGATAATGGGTTTGATGTTATTCTCCATCGCAGTGATATAAAAATCGACTGCCCCGAACATATTGCCGTGGTCGGTAATGGCGCATGCGGTCATCCCCATTTCATGACAGCGGCCAAACAAAGGCTCAAGCTGAATCGCCCCGTCCAGCAGTGAATATTGCGTATGAAGATGTAAGTGCGTAAAACCTTTATCATCCATGAGTTATAAATTCCTGTAAATTTATGATGCCATCGCCAGATTATTGATTATTGCCGCGCATGTCAAGGGAATTGAAGGAATTATCGCAAGTGTTTGCTTTACAGTATGTTATAAGCGTATGACAATTTATTGATTCGCCGGTGTTGTCCGGCAAACATTAGCCGCGATAATCTGGCCGGTATCCGTCTTTTGTGCAAAGACCACCACCTGAATATCATCCGCCCTTAAACCCGCAGGTACTCGAATCAAAACGGCTCCTTTGCCGGACTTGTCAAGCCGGTAAAGATGAAAATTCCGCACAATATTTCTCAACACCCCTGTCCGTCCATCCGCAAAGGTATAACTTCGAGCCTTTTCTACAAGGGCAATGCCAATTTGAACTGCCGGTTCATAAAAATCCATATCATAAAAAATCGTCGCAGCCTGTTTTTTAATTTTTACTCCGAGCGAAATTGTACGTTGCGGCCTGGTTTTTAATGCCAAATTGATGCTGTTTCTTACTCTTTGCGGCAATGTAGTTACAGATGTTTGTCTCCCATTTGTTATAAAAACCGGACTATTCAAACTATTCAGCGACCAGCGAAGCTGATATTCCTCAAAACGAGCATTAAAAGTTTCAAAACCGTTGCTGTCCGGACAATTTGATTCTCCCGATATATTAAAAACCAGCGGCAGGATTTGCTGTTTTTGTTTCTGTGCCTTTTCAGCGGCATAATCAACCACTAATGCACTATTTCCGTAATCCGGCGAACATACATTGCCAAATACCTCCACAATTGCAAACGGCTGCTCGTTAGCCGTAGCAACCAACACATTATCAGCCCTTGATGAACCCGTCGCTGCTAAAATTAATGCTATCAGAAAAACCTGATATCCCCGACTGTTAAACATCTATTCTACCTCTTCTAAACTGGTTTTAAGAGCCTATTGGATTAACTCCAGTCTATTAGTCAACTCGGCAGAATATACCCCAAAGTTTAGTCTGTATTTTTCACAGAGGTTAGGGATATAGGATATAAACATCCAATAACCAATAACACAACATCCCTACGAAACAGTTGTTTGATTATTGAAAATTGGTTATTGGTTATTGTTTGGATTTGCGTGCTTGGATGTTTTCTCTTGTGTTTAGCCGCCGTCGGTATGACGGCGTATTATTAGAAGCCTGCTCCGTTGAAAGTCTGTTATTCCCATTATTTCCGGCTTTTCAACGGAGCATCAGAGCTTCTAAAAAACGAACTATTTTATTTTGCAACCATTTCCTGAGTCGCGCCGCATTTCTCACATTTCCACATCATCTTGCCGTCAACCATAGAAGGTTTCATTTCCTGTCCGCAATGTTGAGGCACAGCTTCCTTGACGGCCTCTTCAACTTTGGCGGCGCCTTCCTGTACCTGTTTGGTAGCAGAATCAGCGGCTTCCTGAGCAGTATCAGCCGCCTCTTTTTGCACATCCTGTACCTGTTTTTCCGTAGGCAGACCCGGCAAACCGTTCTGGGCCTCTTCCTCTTCCTTCTTGCAGCCGACAAGGCTTACTACTGCCACAGCAAAACAAATAAGCAATACTTTCTTTAACATCGTATTTTCCTTTCCAAAAAAAACAATAATCATCGTACCCTTTTACCGGACCCACACAAGCCCGGCCGATTTTCACTACAGCCATTATAAAAGCCGTCGCAGATAAATATCAAACACAATCTTAACAACTCACGAAAACATTTTAATTATCGCAAGCCTGATTGAGACGCTTTGCTTTGGATACAAACATTTAACAAACTAACAATGTTAAAATGCGCAAAGTTGGCAAGATAAATACAAACTATTTACCTTTCAAAAGTTTTTCAAGAATTTTCTGCCCTTCCTGGATAAGGCGTTCTTTAAACATTTCGCCGAAATCTATTTCGGGTTTGTCAACTGTACCACCCAGAATAACCGGCATCTGTCTGCCGCCGCTGGTCCATGGGCCGAGTATTCTCATATTGAGCGATTTATCAAGCCCGATTTTGCCTGAAAAATTAAATTGTATATTATCGCACAGCACCGACATATCGCTGTAAACCACATAGCCGTTGGAAACAGTAAAAGCTGTAGGCTTGATTGTGATAAGCGGATTAGTTGACATTCCTTTCAGACCCGCCATCTCCAGCCCTTTAAGGAGAATTGTTACCAGTGGAGAACCATTGATTCGTCCGTTATCAAGCGATAGCGTGCCTGCAATGTTAATATCATTGCGGCGGGTTTGCTCAAGCGGTACAAGCAGCCTGTCGCAGCGGAAATTCACTGTGCCTGCCGCATCGGTTAAGTTTGCAAAAAACGGGTTGACATATTGAAGCAGCGCATCCGTCGTGGATCTGTTGATATTGACTTTTTCGAACGCTATTGCTTTTTCGGCGTTAAAGATGCGAGTCTTTGAGTTGAAAAGCATCTCGCCGGCACAAACCATGTTGCCGTCATTGACTTTTGTGCTGAAAGGCGCAAGTTTCATCAAACCATTGGCGACATTGAGATTGAAATCCGTCTTTGCAATATTCAGTCCCATATACTCGGCCCTGTCAAAACCGAATTGTGCAGCGGTGTTGAGATTCTGCATCAGTCCGTTTTTTGCGCCGGCCGGATATGTGCTGGTAAAGCTTATATTGTCCGAGCGTTTGCCGTAAAGTTTCAGTCCCTGCGGCATATACGCACCGGCAAGCGTACTAACCGCTGCAAGGTCATACTCGGCTACCAGATTACCTGCGGTTTTGACATGCCCTTTTTGTACTTGCTGTTCAAGAACAAGTTTGTTGACCTTTATCTGGTCGCTGTCGATATTCACTTGTTTAATATTGATAGTTTTATTGAGTGTGTCAATCGTCAAATCACCAGTTAATGCAACAGCTTTCTGCGACAGCGGTTCTTTGCCCGGAAATTCAACGCGCAGGTCGCTTATTTTGCTGTCCTGCATTTTTATCTGATAAATATTTTTCTGCTGCTGAACGATATTGCACGCAGCAGCAGCATTTCCGGCCAGAACCATATCCGCCGGTACAACGTTCAGACCCGCTGCCCAGGGACGTATTTTCGCAAGGTCGGCATTGGCGTCGATATTTAGCGAAAGTTGCTCAGATGAAATTTTGCCAATCGGCACGATTCCTTTAACGGCGAGCTTGCCGAATGCACCGCCGATATCAAGCTTGCCAATGCTCAGGCGTGTAGGCAGTTTTTCAAGCTGATAATCTATATTGCCTGCAGGCTCGATTATTTTTATGCCGCTTTTCGGAGTCATTGCAAATTCCGTCAACTGCACCTTGCCGGTGATTGTCATTTTTTGTTTTTCGCGAAACGCCTTGCCGTCGAGTGTTGCCAGGCCGGCCATTGTGCCGATATCGAGCAGCGAGCCTATTTCGCTTTGGGCAAGACCCAGGTCTATTCGGCCGGTATAATTTATCGCTTCCGGCGTGCCGTTGAGATTTACTGCGGCAAAGGAACTGTTCAGACCGAGTTTTTCAATAACAGCCTGATTCTGCTGCGACGCAATTTTTATGTCCAAATCGAGCGGTTTGGAAAGTTTCACAGCCTTACCTGCTTTTGTTGCGGCAAAATCGCTGAGGCTGATATTGGCGGCTAATACCCGCCGGCCTGATTCGGCTGTCGTACTTATATTGCCGGCAGCAAGGCCTGAAGTAATTTTCGCATCGGCCGGCAGCCGGACAAGGCCGGGAATACGGTCGATAAGTTTGGCAATGTCGAATTGAAATTTGCCCTGCAACCGGCCCTGCGGATTATTCATAACCTCGCTGAGCGACGCGAGGCTTTTGGGCAGCTGGCCGGCCATGGAAGCAGTACCCCAGTCGCTGTCAATATCAAGTTTGTCGATTTTGTAAATGTCCTGCTGCGAGACGATTTCAAGGGCGGCATTGAGTTTTGAAGCCTTTATATTATTTGCTTTCAGAGGTCCGCCGCTTATGTCGATATTTCTTGCGGAAACCGTGCCATTAATTTTGCCAAGAGCGCCTTTATCGACCGCAGCATCGATATCGGCTTTGATTATTCCTTTTGCAGCAATATTTTTATTTGCAAGATTTATCAGCGGTTCAATTGATGAGATGTTAAGGTCGTTGACCTCGATATGGAAAACGCCGCTGGTTTCGGCAAACGACCATTTTTTTGCGCCTGGCGATTTCATTTCGCCCTGTACCACTACGCGAGAATCCGTTTGCTCGTCCGCGACATCGGCAGCAAGGTCGAGATTGACCTTTTGGCCGAAGTTTTTCATCATCAGGCGGGTGTTTATATTTTTGATTTGCGTTGTGCGGGACTGTATCGGGTCGGTAATCTGCACCAGCCCGTCGTTTATTCGCAGGTCAATATCTTTCGCTGCAATAGCGGGAATTGCAGGTTTATGCGAAGTCTGCGACTTTTGTTTTTTCTGTTTTTCGGCAGCTTCCGTTTGGGGCTTTGGCTGAGCAGATGTTATCGACACTACGGGGCGGTCGATTTCGGTTTTGCCGAGAGAAATATCGCCGGCCAGCAGCGAAATGTAATTGGGACGGGTTGTGATTTTGTTTGCCGAGACCGTAGCAGCGCCGGCATTATCGGCAAAATTGAACTTTTCGATACGCACACCTTTGAACCAGCCGATGCGCATTTTGTCGGCACGGACTTTGCCGGGAATATTCGAATTGATTTTGCTTAATATTAAATTGTTTCCGCTGCGACTGGAAAGATACACCGGCAAAATAAAAAATGCCGACAGAACAATACATATTACAACTGCGGAAATGCCGATAATTATTTTGCGTAGAATTTTTTTATTTTTTGGTTTTTCAGACGAATTGGCGGCATGCATAATTACATTCTCCATTTTAAAGACCAAATAACGGAAAGAAGAATGCAGAAATCAGAATGAAGATGTCTTTCTTCTGTGTTCTGTTTTCTGTGTTCTATATTCTTTCTTCAGTTATTTACACTTTCATCACTTCATCGGTTTTGATTTTGATGGCGTCGTCGATTTTATCGGTGAATTGTTTGACCAGCTCATCCATTTCCTTTTTGCCGTGTTCAAGGTTGTCTTCGGTTATCGTACCGGCCTTTTCGGCATCTTCGAGTTTCTTTATGCCGTCGCGGCGAATATTTCTAATGCCGATCTTGGACTGCTCGCCCATTTTCTTTATCTGGGCGGCGATTTGTTTGCGACGTTCTTCGCTCAGCGGCGGCACATTCAGACGAATCATTTTGCCGTCGCTTATCGGCGAAAGCGAAAGGTCACTGCTCCTGATGGCTTTTTCAATCTCCTTAAGCGCTCCCGGATCAAACGGCTTTATGACTATCTGCTCGGCGTCGGGCGTGGCGATGCTGGCAAGCTGCTTGAGCGGCGTGGGCGTGCCGTAATATTCTACCGAAAGATTTTCAACAATTCCCGCCGAGGCTCGGCCTGTTCTGACCGTACGAAATTCACTGTGCAGATGGTCTGCTGTTTTCTGCATTAACATTTTATGTTCGTTCACAATTTTTGTAGTCGGCATAAAAAAACTCCCAAAAACGGCCACGAATGAACACGACTTCTTCTACATGCTACATACTATATGCTGCATTCTCAGCTTATTATCGTTCCAATTTTTTCGCCCATCAGGGCTTTTTTAATATTTCCCTTGTCAAAAATGTTCAGTACAATCACAGGAATTTTATTATTGCTGCACAGGCTGATGGCCGAGTGGTCCATCACGCGCAAATCTTTTGTCAGTACCTCGTGATAACTCAGTTTGTCGAATAATTTTGCTTTGGGATTTTTCTTGGGGTCGTCGTCATAAACGCCTTCAACTTTGGTGGCCTTTATGAGCAAATCGCAGTCAAGCTCGCTTGCCCGCAGGGCTGCGCAGGTATCGGTTGAGAAAAACGGATTGCCCGTGCCGCCGGCAAGTATCGCAATTCTGCCCTGTTCGAGATGTCGAATCGCCCTGCGGCGGATGAACGGCTCGCATATAGCCGAGACTTCAATCGCGCTTAGTACGCGGGTTTCTCTGCCGAGCTTTTCGAGCGTTTCCTGCAATGCGCAGGCGTTGATTATCGTTGCGAGCATTCCCATATAGTCGGCAGTGTTGCGCGGGATATGCGTCATTTGTGAGAAGGTTTCGCCCCGCAGGATATTTCCGCCTCCGACAACGACGGCTATCTGCACGCCGAGATTGGCAATTGAAGCAACTCTTTCGGCAATGGATTCAAGATAGTCGGCCTCAAGGCCGTATCCGTTCGGCTTACAGAAAGATTCGCCCGACAATTTTAACAGCACACGTTTGTATTTCACTTCCGCCATTCAGTACCGTCCGATGTTTAGAAAAAAAGCGTCGGTTCAAGAACCGACGCTTATTATATTACCCGATTTCAAATCGCACAAATCTTTTTATTTTAGCCTTTGTGCCGGCCTTTTTGGCCGCCTCATTGAGCACCTGCTCGACGGTCTTTTTGTCGTCCTTCACGAACGGCTGACTCACAAGGCAATTTTCGGCAAAAAACTTGTTCATTTTGCCGTCAACAATCTTGTCGATAATATTTGCAGGCTTGCCCTTGACCTGCTCGGCGGCAATTGCACGCTCCTTTTCAATGGTTGCCGAGTCGATACCGCTTTTGTCCAAAGCCATCGGATTGATTGCCGCAATGTGCATCGCAATGTCTGTTCCGATGGATTTCAGCTCGGAATTAACCGCACCTTCGGTTTCAAATTCGACCATTACGCCGATTTTGTTATTGAAATGCACATAGCTGCTGACAAAACCCGAACCCGACACGCTATATCGGGCGTAATCGCCGATTTCCATTTTCTCGCCGGTCTTGCTTACCGTATCGGTAATTACCTGTGAAAAATTCTTTCCGCCGACGACAGTACCGCCAAGCGCATCTGCGCCGGATTCGGCAGTGCAGCCGGCCATATATTTCTTCAACAGTTCACAGGCCGCCACGAAATCCTCGCTTTTTGCCACAAAGTCGGTTTCGCAGCAAAGCGAAGCCAGTGCGACCTTTTTGCCGGGTTCAATTTCCGCACAAATAATTTTCCCTTCGCTTGCTTTTCGGTCGGCTCGCTTGTTCAGCGTCGCCAGTCCCTTTTTGCGAAGCAGCGTCATTGCATCATCAAAATTGCCGTTTGTTTCCTCAAGAGCCTTTTTGCAGTCCATCATTCCCTGACCGCTCATTTGACGCAGTTTCATTCCCCCGCCTGCCGATATTTCCGCCATTGTAAATTACTCCGAATGTTTACATAGATTGCACATTATGCATTTGCCGGGTCTTCGACCGCCGTTGCCGAGTCGTTGTTCTCATGAGCTTGTTTTTCCGAACCGTCGGCACGAGCCAGTGAGCGTCTGCGGCCTCTTTGCGGCCTTTGCCCCGATGCATCGAAAGTCTTTGTCTCAGCCACGTATTGGGTTTTGGCTTTCGCCACAGCCCCGGCCAGTTCGCCGAGTATCAGCTCTATCGCCTTGAGAGAATCGTCATTGGCAGGTATTGCCACCGTTACGTTGTCCGGGTCTGAATCGGTGTCGATAATGCCGATCGTCGGCACACCCATCCGTTTCGCCTCGGCAAGAGCCAGATATTCTTTACGGCAGTCAACCACGACTATCGCACCGGGAATACGGCTCATTTTGCGAATACCCTCAAGATTCTGTCTTATCTTGCGAAGCTCACGCTTGAGCTGTGAGGCGCGTTTCTTGCTCTCAGACTCAATACTACCGTTGGATTCCATCTCTTCAAGTTCGTCAAGCCTCTGCACTCTTGAACGAATAGTGCGAAAATTGGTCAACGTGCCGCCAAGCCATCGCTGGGTTACCCAGTGCATACCGCAGTCCTCGGCAACCTTGCGAACCGCCTTTTGTGCCTGGCGTTTTGTGCCTACGAATACAACATCCTTGCCGCCTGCCACGATACGCTCCAGCAGCTTTTTGGCAATAATAATGCCCTTCAGCGTCTCCTTGACGTTGATAATATGAATCATTCCGCGCTTGTCGAAAATATACGGCTCCATCTTGGGATTCCATCGACTGGCGCCGTGACCAAAATGCACCCCCGCTGCGATAAGGTTTCTTGCAAGTTCGTTGCCCACAAATATCTCCAAATTCAGACATAATAAAACACTCATTTTCAGCCCGTCTGACACATCCATACCCGCTGCACAAATCGGCCTTAGACCGAATCCGAACGTTATAGCAGCCTTTGCATCCCGAACGGGACGACATCCGGCGGCACAGAGTTTCAACAGACCTCTACCCGCAACAAACGGATAGAACTTAGGAATTTAACTTCTAACTCAATTGCTGTCAAGGGGTTTTGCTAAAAAACACAATAATGCTGTGAAATAGCCTGCTAAATCAAGCAAAGATGGATATTATATAACTATAAATGCTTCTGGTTTAACCCGATAGAGGCTGGGAATATAAACATCCAATAACCAATAACACAAAATCCATTTAATAACCAAGATTCAATAACCAATATCTCTGCGAAACGGTTGTTTGATTATTGAAAATTGGTTATTTATTGTCATTTGGATGTTTCCTTGTGTGTTTAGCCGCCGTGGGACGACAGCGTATTCATCCAAAATTTTACTAAGAGCCTATCCAAATAACAGGGTCGTTGTGAAGCCGAGCGAAAAGTTCGAGGC
>DYLR01000052.1 GCA_020721975.1 Blastopirellula marina
GACAAATTCAAATAACCGCCCCGAATGCGGGCGAATACTGGCTGCGAAACTGGGATTATCCAATTACCTGGACAAGCGAAAACGTCAGCGGCAATGTCAGAATAGAATTTTCCACAAATAACGGCCTGAACTGGCGGCATATAATCGACCTGCCTGCGGAGGCAGCCGTATATAACTGGCTAATTCCGCCTGATGCGAACATCTCACAGCAATGCCTTGTCAGGATAAGTTCAATTGATTCACCGGAGGTTAGCGATATCAGCGATAATATGTTTGAAATTTACGGCTGTGCCGGTGTGATATCAGGCGACCAGAACGGCGATTGTTTTATTGATTTAACGGATTTGTCGATTCTGGGCAGCGGCTGGACGGCTGATGCGGTTTATGACATTGCTGCGAACTGGCTGCAATGGGATTTGTGCCCGTGGTACGATGACGCGCCGGCGGGCGGAGATTGTTTTGTGGATTTTTGCGACTGGGCGGTTCTGCTTGACGATTTTGCAGCCGGCCGGGCAGATATGCAGGATGTGCTGAACTTCGCCGACGAATGGCTGCGGCAGAATATGATTACCGAACCCGGCTGGCGACCGTGATTTTTAATTTTAACCGCGGATTTACGCGGATTAACACGGATTTTTTATAGGGTATAGTTAGCCCGGCGATTCGTTCGCGGGGTTGGTATTTAGTTTTACGCTTCTGAGTCTGCAATCCTTTTGGATGCTGGAAAACCCTGAAGCGATGGTTACCCATACCGCAGCCAGCAGTGTGACAGTTGTGAACCACTGCCCCCACAGCGCCGTCGGCACATGCCCGATTTTGATTATAACAGTGCCAATGGCAAAAGACTGTACAAACATTTTAAGTTTGCCGCTGAGCGTTGCGGGAAATTTTATGCCCTTTGCCTCACAACTGTGTCTTAGCCAGGTAACGTATAATTCTCTTGCGGTGATAATCCCGAATACCGACCATTGAGCGATGGTATTGCCGAGCGAACCGATTTTATCGGGGAATATTACCGGCTGACCGATGGCCGCAAAGCAGAAAAACGCTCCGCAGACGAGAATTTTATCGGCGAGCGGGTCGAGCATTCTGCCGAATTTGCTGGCGACATTAAAAAGCCTTGCGAAGTGGCCGTCGAGCAGGTCGGTAATGCCGGATATGACAAACAGAACGAAAATAGTATCCATATACAGCCACAAATGTCTGTCTGCCACTTTGCCGCTGAAAAGCAGCATAACGAGAAATATCAGCGTTAACGCCACTCTGCTGACGGTTAAGATATTTGGAATATGTTTCATACCTTTACGTATAAATCATAATCTTTTGAGCCGGCAACTTCAACATCAATAAATTCGCCTGCCCGGCCATTATAATTTTCTATAAGGCAGACTCCGTCAATATCCGGGGCCTGGCCGTAATACCGCCCGACAGCCGGGCCGGATTTTTCGACCTTGTCAACGAGAACCTGAAGTCTTCTGCCCACAAGGCTGCGGTTTTTTTCGAATACAATTCTCTGCTGAGCCAGCATTAACTGCTCGACTCGCCGGTTTTTAACTTCTGCCGGCAGCTGGTCTGCAAAACGGGCGGCGGCAGTGCCCTGTTCGGGCCAAAAGGCAAAACAGCCAAGCGCATCGAATTGTCCCCATTCGATAAATTCGAGCAGTTCTGCGAATTCCGAATCGGTTTCTCCCGGGAAACCGGCAATTATCGTTGTTCGCAGGACTAATCCGTTTATGCTTTCACGGAGTTTTTCAATCAGCTTAACGGTCTCATCGCGGCTGTGCGTGCGGCGCATGGCGGTTAATATCCTGTCGTTTATATGCTGGACGGGCATATCGATATATTTTACGATTTTGGGGTTGGCGGCAATGGTTTCTATCAGTGCATCGTCGATGGCCGAGGGATATAAATACATCGGGCGAATCCACCGCAGACCGTCGATTTTGACCAGTTCATTGAGAAGTGCCGCCAGTCCGCCTTCTGTGCCGGTATCTTTTCCGTAAGAACTGCTGTCCTGAGCTATGAGGGAAATTTCGACTGCTCCGTTGTCAACAAGCTCTTCGGCCTCGGCTAATATTTGATGCATAGGTTTTGAACGAAATTTGCCCCTGATAGCAGGGATGGTGCAGAAGGAACATTGCCGGTTGCAGCCGTCGCTGATTCGCAGATATGGACTGTGCCGTGGGGTTATAAGCAACCGGCCTGAATCATTTTGGATATGCTGCGGCACAGCGGGTGTTGAAAGAAAGCTCTGCCCTGTTTGCCCTTTGAAAAGCCCCCGCAGGATTTTGCCGATACGGTCGCGGTCTTCAAGACCGACCACTGCATCGAGGCCTTTAAATTCCTGCGGCATTGCTTTGCCCATTCGCTGAGCCAAACACCCGGCAACAACGACTTTCTTGACTTTGCCTGTTTTTTTCCACCGCAGGGCGCGTAAAATTTCTTTGCCTGCCTCGCGTTTTGCAGGCTCAATAAATCCACACGTATTGATTACAACAATGTCGGCGTTTTCGACATCGCCGGAGAGTGCAAATCCTGCCTGTCCGATAATTGCAAGCATTTTTTCGGAGTCAACGATATTTTTAGGACAGCCCAACGAAATAAAACCGACAGTAATCAGGTCTTGTTTTATGTTTTTCATTTACAAAAACATAGCAGAACTTAAATTTACCGTCCATGTAAATTTGAGTAAAATAAATAATTAAGACAGTTCACTTTGACATTTTAGCCAGTTTGGCATAAAATATAGTGGTCTGATACGCAGATATTATGCGCGGAGTTGGCATGTTCGGTTTTGGGTACATAAAAAATAATTGCATTTTTTTGGGGATTGCTGCGGCATTTGCGACGGCTGTAAGTCTTTGCGGCTGCTCGTCGGATGTGAATAAATTTTTCGATAAAAAAACGATAGAGATACATACTCAGGATATTCAACGCGAAATCAGCCAGATACAGGAAAATCTGGATGTCAACCGCCCTTTGCCGGAGCGGTATCTTGAACCGCCGAAAGTTATAAAGGTAGGCCCGGCAGACACAAAAGTATATTACTTTACGAAGAATCATTCCCCGGCAATATTGTCGTCTCTGGTCGTCGAACAGCTCGGCAGGAAAGTGAGCAGTAATCCTGCAACGAATCAGCTTATCATTCAATGCACCGATGCCAATGAGGCTGCCCAGACAATAGACTTTCTTGACCGGGTGGATGTGCCGCCGATTCAGGTGCAGATAGACTGCATAATAAGCGAAATGTTTGCAGATGAAACGATGGACTGGGAGACCACGCTGATAATAAACGATTTGCTCGGCACCGGCAACGCCGGTCTGCGCAAAGTAGGCGATGTGTTCAGCGGTTCTTCGGTAAGCCTTAGCGGAGAGCCGGCCTTTCGGGGAGCTTCGGTTCGTGCCGCAGACAGGGCGCAAACCGGTTTGAAAGTAGGAGTCTCTTCGATTGGTGGTTCATTTTCCACCGTCGTTGACCTTCTGCGGTCTCGCGGCTATTTGAAAATTCTGATGAATCCGTCGCTGAGAACCGTTAACGGCAAGACCGCCAGGATACAATCAAAAGATATTGTGCCTGTGGTTGAATTCGCAGGAACATTTAACCAGGACGGCACTGCGCAGGCCGTTACCACTTACAAGGATGTAATAGACTCGCTGGAAGTAACGCCGATTGTTTACAGCGACGGGTCAATAGGGCTGGCGACAAAAGTTGTGATTGGTTCAAAATCCACCCCGGAAGGCGTTACCCAAAACACGATTATAACCAGCAGAGAAATCAATGTTGATGAAAACAGAATTCGGCCGGGTGATTCGCTCGTTATCGGCGGCATTCGTAAAAGCGAGCAGCTCGGCATAGTGCGGGATGTGCCGGGGCTGGGCAGCCTTCCGCTTATCGGCGTTTTATTCAGCTCCAAGGATTCCGAAACAAAGGTCAAGGAAATAATGTTCATTCTTACGCCGAGCATTTCGCATACAGGCTCGGATTATCAGCAGATGATAGCCGATATGCGGCGCAAACACGCCAATCCGCAGTATGAAAAAAGTTTCCTGCAGAAACTTTCCGACCCGTTCGGCAAATCAGCTTATACCGAACATATAGAGCGCAAGGCCACCGAATCGGAAATTGAAAGAATCAAATCGGAACTGCGCCTTGCCGAGTACGAGCAGCAGCTTAAACAGGCTGAAAAGGTTATGGCCGAGAAACAGCAGACCGCTACCGAGGCAATGAGCCAGGCTGAACGCGCAAGGATTGAAGCTCAGTCTGCACGGCTGGAAGCGCAGAAAATGCAGACTGAAATGGAAATTAGCAGGGCAGAAGCTGAAAAAGCCCGCCAGGAAGCCCAACAGGCCAAAATACAGGCCGAGCAATGGGCTGCCGCCTCTGCGGCGGCCAGAGCTATCGCCGAGAAAGTACATGCCGAGGCCGAGCTGGTAAGATTGCAGACTCAGCAATTGAACCTTACGCCTCAGCAGCGGGAGTTGATAGAGCATGCCGCCGGCGCTGCCGCTGAAAAGGCCAGGGCTGAAAATAAAACCGCCGCCCAGCAGGCCCAGGCGGCTGAAGAAGCCGCAATGGCAATGGTGCAGAAAATCCAGAGTGAGCAACAGCAGCAGGAACAATCGCCTGCCGCAGAGCCTAACACACCGCAAAATCAGCCGGCTGATTCAAATGAGCCGAACACCCCGGCAGATGCCAACTCCTGAAAAATGGATAGACATCCGACCGAAACCCCGCGAATAAATCCGACCTTTGCCACAGGCTTCGGCGAACAGGTTATAAGATTAACAGGTTTTATTGGAACTTTAAAAAATAGGCAGCTGTCCCCTGTTAAAGTGTAAAGTTGCGGAAATCAGGCCCTAAGCCGAAGAAAAATGCGAAAAAGGGCAGTTAAAATGAAAGGTATTATGTATGGTGTCCCCGGAATTTCGGATTTCTGCGGAATTTTTGATGAAACTGGAAAGGATATTGGGTAAGATATTGAAACATAAGAAGGCAGGAAGGCCAAAAAAGGAAACACAAAAAAATGTCAGAAGAAAATAAAATTAGTATGATGCTCCCAGATTTCTGGTGTTTATAGTGAAGAATATTTAATTAAAATGATTAACAGTAAGATGCAAGGAGATTAATAATGTCAGAAAACGAAAAACAGTTAACAGTGTCGTCTGGTAACAGGAAAACTTGGCAGGCAGGTCTTATTGGCGGCGCAATTGGTTTTGTGTTGTGTGGTATAGTTATGTTTTTGGTAATGCCTTCAATGATGATCGTTACCAAAGAATGCAAATTTGGGCTTGATGAAACGGTAGCAGCTCTGGAAAAACGAATACCGGAGAACGGTTGGGTAATACCGGGTGGCAAAGCTATAAATATGAACGATTCTCTTTCAAAAAATGGAGTTGATTTTAAGCCAGGTGTCAGGCTTCTTAAGCTCTGCAAGGCTGAATATGCCAAAAGTGTTTTAACAACTGACCGCTATGTTTCGTGTTTGATGCCCTGCACTATGGCAGTATGGGAAGGCGATGACGGCAAAGTGTATCTGTCTGAAATGAATATGTCCCTGATGGCAAAAATGTTTGGTGGTAATATTGCCAAAGTTATGGGTGGCAAAGTGGTACACGATGAAGAGAAAATACTTGAGGGTTTACTAAAATAAGCCCGGAGTTTTGGTGTAGCAAAAAAAATGCCAATATTTGAATACAAATGTCAAAAGGGTAATCTGGGGACACCATACTAATTTTATATTGACAATGCGTAGATAACGTTATATATATGGCTACATATTGCAAGATTGGCAGGGGTAGTTGTTCCGGAATATCCGCACCATATAATCCAGCGAGGCAATCGCCGTTATACACGCAGAATAAATTTTCGAGAAGATTGGCGGGGTCATTTATGGCAGGGACGATTTTCATCTTATGTAATGGACAGGAAATATTTGCTAACTGCGGTACGATATATTGCTAATAATCCGGTTAAATGCGGTCAATATCGCTGAAAAACATATTTTCACAGGAACGGGCGATAAGCCGGTTATTACAGGCTTATCGGGCCGGCAGGATTCATCACGCCATGATATTCGCCGGCCCCGATGGTGTTGGCAGATTCACTACCGCAAAAGCGTGGGCTAAACTGCTGCTTTGCCACAATCCGGCCGGGACAGCAGGCACTGCCGATTCCTGCGGGATATGCAAATCATGTCTGGCTGTTGACGGCGGTTCGCACCCCGATTTCAACCATATCTATAAAGAGCTGAACAAAATCAGCCGTGATCCTGCGCTGCGAGGCAGAAGCGCAGTCAAACTGCCTATCGAGGTAATGCGTGAATTTTTCATTGAAAAAGTTGCGTCAAAACCGCTGCTTTCCTCCCGCAGCGTTTGGATTATTTCCGAAAGCGAGAAACTCAGTGTCGAAGCGCAAAACGCACTGCTGAAAGTATTTGAAGAACCGCCGGGCTTTTGTCATATAATTTTACTCTGCACAAGGCTTGACCAGCTGCTTCCGACAACGCTTTCCCGCTGTCAGATTGTTCGGTTTGGTCCGGTAGAGCGGCAAAAGATAATTGCCGCTGTTGTCGCTGCGGGCAGGACTGAATCCGAGGCGGCGTTCTGGGCGGGCTTTACAGGCGGCTCGCTTGGAGCGGCTCTGCAATGCTCGGACGTATCAACCGAAAAAGTCTCGGCATACCATATTAAACAGGAAATAATAAAACAGCTTTCACGGTACAGCTTGAGCGAGGCGATTGATTTTGCCGCCGAACTGAGCGAAAAATGCAAATCGCTGACTGAATACTTTGCCGGGCTGGAACGCGATACCGGCAAATCCGATATTAACCGCCGCAGCCAGGCCTTTATAATCAATCTGATTTGCTCGGCTGTGAGCGACGCTATGAAATTTGCAATAGCTCCGGATGAAATTATCCACAATGACCAAAAGGATTGCATAGAAAGGCTTGCCGGACGGCTTGACGCCGAAACAGCCGCCCGGCTGGTCGAAAAATGCTATGAATCAGCCCGCTGGATAGAAGATTCGGTCAACGAAAAGCTGCTTTTTGAACAATTGTTGATTAGCATAGCCAAACCTGATATGATGCCGGTTTTGTAGATTTATGAATGATCAGGAAAAACAAAAACCCAAACATACGGCTGCGGCCAAACAAATGCTCGTGCGCTACGGTCGTATGGGGCATTTAGGCTGGTTCAGCCACGACGAAGCCCATCTGCCCAGGGCAAATACGCATGTGATGATAAAGACCGAGCGGGGCCTTGAAATGGGCGAAGTCGTCGGCCCGTGGTGTCATCGTTCGGGGGTCTTCTGCAAAAAACGCGAGCAGGTTGAAGAATACTATGCCGGCGCACCAAAGGGTTTTCCTCTCGGCGGTGACGGACAGTTCGTTCGATATGCCACCCCGCAGGATATAGACGAAGAACGGCATATCAATCAAAACGCCGTCAGAGAGCTGCAAAAATGCAGAGAACTGATAAAGGAACTTAACCTGCCGATGAAGCTTATCGATGTTGAGCATGTCTTCGGCGGAGAACGGGTGATTTTTTATTTTACAGCCGAGGACAGGGTTGATTTCCGCGAGCTTGTCAAAAGTCTTGCCCGTGAATTTCAGACCCGAATCGAAATGCGTCAGGTCGGTTCGCGCGACGCAGCCCGCATAAGCGCAGATTATGAAACCTGCGGCCAGCAGTGCTGCTGTGCGCGATTTATGAAAGTTCTTTTGCCGGTCAATATGCGAATGGCAAAGCTGCAGAAGGCAACGCTTGACCCGTCGAAAATCAGCGGCTACTGCGGTCGTCTGAAGTGCTGCCTGCGGTATGAAGATATAGCCTACCGCGAACTGGTTCGCAATCTGCCGCGCAAACGCACCCGTGTCCGCACGACAAGCGGCGAGGGATTAGTTGTTGACGCACATGTACTGACACAACTGGTGCAAGTGCGGCTTGATGACGGCTCAATAGTCGCAGCGCCCGTAAGCGAGATTGAAATTCTTGAACAGCCGCCGCAAAGTGCTCAGCAAACGCAGCAGCTCGACCGGGCGGAAACTTACGAAAGCGATGATTATCCGTCCGACCGGGCCGTCTCTGATTTATCCGCTGATACGGACGTTTTTCCACAGGAACACACCGCGCCTGATTCATCTGTCGATACGAATATTCCCGCCGAAGACGACAGCCGTAATATTGATGCAGAACAGCAGGATTTACCGCCAAAAGATTTGGAGCAGCAATAATGGCCCGCAATATCGTCGTTACATCCGCCCTGCCTTATGCAAACGGACCCATACATATAGGCCATCTTGTCGAGTACATTCAAACGGATATATGGGTGCGATTCCACAAAGCTATGGGCGACAACTGCCTTTACTTCTGTGCCGACGATACGCACGGCACGGCCATCACCATTCATGCCCGCGATGAGGGCATAAGCCCCGAACAGCTTATAGCCCGTGTACACAGCGAACACAAGGCCGACTTTGCAAAATTTTTCGTACAATTCGAGAATTACCATTCAACGCACAGCGAAGAAAATCGCCTGTTCTGCGAAACGATTTACAACCGGCTTAAACAGCGGGGCTCGATAGTCACGCGGGATGTCGAGCAAAGCTACTGCCGGCGATGCAATATGTTTCTGCCGGACAGATATATTCGCGGAATTTGTCCCCGATGCAAGGCTCAAAATCAATACGGCGATTCGTGCGACAGTTGCGGAGCAACTTACGCAAGCACGGAATTACTGGAACCGCGGTGCAGCATTTGCGGCGAAACGCCCGGCAGAAAAAAAACGCTGCACTACTTTTTCAGGCTGCCGGATTACGCCGGTTATCTCAGGGAACTGGTCAATTCCGGCCATACACATAAATCCGTCGCCGCCAAGCTCGACGAATGGTTCTCAGCGGGTTTGAAGGACTGGGACATTTCACGCGACGGGCCATATTTCGGTTTCAAAATTCCCGGCGAGGAAGACAAATATTTCTACGTCTGGCTCGACGCGCCTATCGGCTATATGGCAAGCTGTAAAAATTACTGCGACCGCCAGGGCCTTGAGTTTGACAGGATATGGAATAATCCCGACTGGGAACTGTATCATTTTATCGGCAAGGACATAATGTATTTTCACGCCTTGTTCTGGCCTGCAATGCTGCACGGAAGCGGCTTTAGGGTGGCTGATAAACTTTTTGTCCACGGTTTTCTTACCGTCAACGGCGAGAAAATGTCCAAGTCTAAAGGCACGTTCCTCAAGGCTGAAACTTTCGCTAAATATGTCGACCCGGAACATCTGCGCTATTATTACGCATCAAAGCTCTCGGCGGGTGTGGACGACATAGATTTAAATCTTCAGGACTTTATTGCCAGGGTGAACAGCGACCTTGTGGGTAAACTGGCTAATATCGCCTCGCGCTCTGCGCCGATGATAACTGCCGGATTCAATGGCAGGCTCGGCATGCTTGACAGCGGCGGCAGGGAACTGCTTAATGAATTAACTGCCGCCAAAAAGCAGATAATCGATGATTACGAACAACTAAATTATGCCGCGATGATTCGAAAAATCACCGCCCTTGCCGACATCGCCAACAGATATGTCGAGCAGAATCAGCCCTGGTCGATGATAAAAACGGACCCGCCTCAGGCCGGGAAAGTTCTCACCGCAACGCTCAATGCCGTAAAGGTTTTGACTGTTTATTTGAAGCCGGTTCTGCCGCAATACGCACAACGAATTGAAAAACTGCTGAATGTGGGGCCTTTGATGTTCGGCGATATTGATACCGTGCTTGAAAATCACAGCATAAACGTATTTGAACGGCTCACTGAAAGAATAGATGAAAAAAAGGTTATTGCAATGCTTGAGGAAAACAAAATCCGGCAAACTGCCGCACAAACACAAACCGCCTCCGCTGCTGCTCTTGACGAGCCGCTTTCACCGGAGTGTACCATAGATGACTTTGCAAAAATTGACTTGCGCGTGGCAAAGGTGATTGACGCACAGACCGTGGCCGGTGCGAATAAACTGCTGAAACTCGAACTGGAAATCGGCCCGATTAAACGGACGGTCTTCGCAGGTATAGCAAAGGCATATCAGCCTCAGCAGCTTGTGGGAAGACTGGTGATTTGTGTTGCGAACTTAAAGCCCCGGCAGATGAAGTTCGGGTTGTCTGAGGGAATGGTTTGTGCCGCAGGCCCCGGCGGCTCGGAAATATTTTTGCTTGCCGTTGACAGCGGCGCAAAACCCGGACAAAGAATACACTGAAAAGAAATAACCAATGACCAAATCCGAATGACCAGAGAATTTTCAATTACCAATATCCAAAAAGCTGTTGACGAATTATTGGTCATTAAAATATTTTGGCATTCTCTGGTTATCGGAAAATTGGGTATTGGGAATTAAGCGTGAAACGTGAAGTGAATGACGAGCGTCGTTTCACGAGATACGCTTCCAAAGTAGTACTTGACTTACGGCCTGGTTGGTGTTATCCTCACGGCCAATATTGTTGAAAGGGACTAATGCAATGTTCGATACACTCGGATTCTTCCAGGTCGGTCAGCTCGGCTTTTATCTGCTGATAATCGCACTGATTTGTGTGATTGTTTTTTATTTCCTCAGCCGAAATCAGGGCTAATTTTATATCAGTCCTCATTTTCATCAAAAATCGTGCCGTCACGCCGACAAATAGACCCCGCGAGCAAATCGTGAAGCTGAAAAAACTTCGAATTGGCAAACCAAAAATAGCAAACTAACTCTATTTAGTCCTGTATAAATTTTTACATTTTGCTTGACTTATCCATATTAACTTATTATGATTATCGGACGTTTATCTATATTAACGTCAAGCGGAGAAATGGCCGATAACACTTTGGCTAATTTATTGGGTGGTTTTTTATCGGTAATTTCCTGGGCAATAGGACGAAAACTCGTTTTTGGATGGTGAGGTATTTCAATGTTGAATTGGAGAAGACTCGGCTTCATTGTTATAGCTGCGTCCACATTATTGACAAGTCAGGTAGTTTATTCGGCTGGTACTGCCGCCGTTATTGCTCGCAGTTCGACCATAGTTCAAATTGACGAATCGCAGCAGGGGCTTGCTCCCGCAGAACGCACAGGCAATACGGCACTTAATCAGGTTACATTTTCCTTTAATTATGGTTCAGGCCTTGCCGGCAATATCGCTGCACAAAATGCGTTTGCTCAGGCTGCCGGCCGCTGGGCTGCGCTGCTGGGCGATAATGTGAACCTGATTTTGAATCTTGATTTTACATCTCTTTCGGGAGGAGTTCTCGGCGAAACGAGCGCCTCTCTTCTTGCCGGCGGGCTTAATACCGTTCGCAATATTATCGCCGCCAATAATTCTGTGCCGTACAATGCCCGTGAAGCGGCATTGTATCCGCTTTTGCCGAATGCCTCGCAATTCAGCGTCTGGCTGCCCGAAGGGTATAATCTTGATGGAAAAATGCTGATTACACAGGCCAATTATCTTGCGCTCGGCGGTTCACATCTGGCAGCCGCTGACGGGAGCATATCTTTTAATTCGGATTATAGCTGGGATTTCGACCCGTCCGACGGCATTGACGCCGGAAAGTATGATTTTGTAGGCACAGCTACGCATGAAATCGGCCATGTACTCGGCTTTTACAGCGAGCTGGATTATATAGATATGTCTTTACATGATGGATATACCACGCTGAGTAATATCGAACCGGCGGTGATGGATATGTTCAGATTTGCCGCGGCTGACTTGATGGTCAATTTTGATTTTACAGATTCAACGCGGTATCTTGTGCCGGGCGGCGAGCAGTATTTTTATTACGGCGACGGGACATTAGCGCTTTCGACAGGCAGATATGACGGCGACGGCACACAGGCCTCGCATTTCAAGGATAATCTTGACATCGGCATTATGGACCCTACGGTTACCACGGGAGAATTGCTTGCCATTACAAATAATGATTTGATTGTACTCGACCTGCTCGGCTGGGAGATTATACCTGAGCCGGCAACGATATGTTTGCTGGCCGCCGGAATGATTTTAATCCGCAAAAATTAAGAGCATTCCTATAAATTGATTTACGAAACCCCAAAACCGTGTTTTTGACCGCTCACTAACGTTCGCGGCTCTGAAAAAAACCCATTTGTAGCCGGCCGCTACAGAGCGGGTTGTTCGGATAGGCGATCAGTTCCTTCTGAACACCGCGACGATATTTTCCACCTCTACGACAAACAGTCGGTTATCGCCCTCAAAGTCAACCGGTATGGCGCCTTTGGGAT
>DYLR01000053.1 GCA_020721975.1 Blastopirellula marina
ACCGGTTTGCCGGCCTTGGCCCCGTCGAGGTCGATAACGTGCAGCCATTTCACGCCGGCTGCTATAAATCTGCCGGCCATATCGAGCGGGTCCTGAGCATATTCAATGTTCTGTTCATATTTGCCCTGCACAAGTCTTACGCACCTGCCGCCGAGCAAATCTATCGCAGGAATCACAAGCATATACAATATCCCGATAACCGTAAAACCTTATATATTACCTGAAAACCATTAAAAAAACCACAAGACAATTCAATGCCCGTAAATATTTTGAGTTGCTTAATGTCCGGTATATGGTATTATAAACCCCAAAATATTGTCGAAAAACCTCATAAAAGAAAGGTCTTTAATGAATAATAATATTTTAGAGCCAAAACGTAATTTTTCAATGATAGAGTATTTTATTCGCAAGGCCGCGGAATTTGAGCCTAAACTGCGCTTTAAGGGTCAAACAAAGGCGGATTTTCAGAGCTGGCATAAAAATCTGCTTGGCGAATTGAAGCAAATGCTCGGCATAATGCCGAAGCCTGTGCCTCTTAACCCTGAAATAGTATGGGAGATTGAGGAAGACGGCCTGATTAAGCAGCGGGTTCTGCTTGATATGGAAAAAGATATGTCCGTTGCGGCGATTGTTTATATTCCGCTTTCTGCACGACAAAAACCTTGTCCGGCAATCCTGTGCTGTCACGGCCACGGAAAATACGGGAAAGATTCGGTAATGGGCATTCGCTCCGGCAATGACCCGGAACGAACAAACGAAATAGCTGCCTTTAATTACGATTACGGCCTGCAAATGGCCAAACGCGGTTATGTTACAATAGCAATCGACTGGCGGGCATTCGGCGAACGCAGCGACGGAGGCGACCCTTACCCGGGCAGAGACAAATGCAATGTTCATTTCATCCGCGGAAATATTATGGGGTATAATCTGCTTTCGCTGAACATATTTGACGGCCGGCGATGTATCGATTATTTATGTTCTCTGAAATATGTCAACGCTGAGCGAATCGGCGTGATGGGTTTGAGTTTCGGCGGTACAATGACAACCTGGATATCGCTGATGGATGAGCGAGTCAAAGCCGCAGATATAATTTGTTATAGCTGTCGATTCAAAAATTTCGCGGTTAAAAACGGCAATTTCTGCGGCTCACAGATATTGCCGGGGCTGTTTGCCGTCTGCGATGTGCCGGACCTGCACGGGCTTATCGCACCAAGGCCGCTGCTTGCGGAAATCGGTCTGCACGACAAGTGTTTTCTTGAATATGACGCGATAAGCTGCACCGAGGAAGTCAGAAAAATTTACGCCGCTGCCGGCGCAGCCGACAATTATGAAGTTGATATGTTCTGGGGAGACCATAAGTTTTCAGGCGACAGGGCCTTTGCCTTTTTTGACAAACACCTCATGCGATTTTAGATTTTAGATTTTGGATTTTGGATTTCGTGCTTCGGATTTTTAGTCTGTTTCGTTTCCATATTAAAAATGGCGTTGTAGTATTAGGATAGGGTCTAAATGTTTACGGGTTAAATCGTTTCGCCAATCGTTTCATTTATTACATCACAGGCCTCGTTTAATGCCTCTTCGGTTATGCACAAAGGCGGCGCAATTTTCACACATCCTCCGCCCAGCCCAACCGGGGCGAACATCAAAAGCCCCCTGCGATAACAGCCGTAAACTATATTCCAGGCCAGGTCATAGTTCGGCTCTTTTGTGCCGGGCTTTACCATCAGCAGACCTCCAACAAGTCCGACAGCCGGCGCAAAACCTATATATTTACTATATCTGCTCTTAATTTCATTCAGCCGATTTTGCAGTATTTTGCCCAGATTTGCGGCATTTTCGACAAGGCGTTCTTGCTGTATAACTTCAATGCTCGCAAGAGCCGCCGCGCAGCAGACCGGATTGGCAGAGTGTGTGCTGGTCATTTCATTCGGACCGTAGATGTCCATCACATCCGCTCTGCCCACAACGCCGCTTATCGGCAGTGAACTGCTGAAACCCTTTCCCATGCAGAATAAATCCGGCGTAATATCATAAAGCTCAAAGCCCCACATTTTGCCGCATCGGCCAAAGCCTGCCTGCACTTCGTCAAAACAAAGCACAGCCTTGTTCTTATCGCACCACTGCCGCAGAGCCTTTGCATATTCCTTAGGCATAAAGTTCGGTCCTATGCCCTGATAGGTCTCGCTGATTACTCCGGCAACGTTTTGGCTTTTGACGCCCATTTTTTCAAGCGACTGCTCAAACAGCGAAAAGCTGGTGTTCTCATTACGAAAACCGTCGGGGAAAGGCACATGCACAATTTCCGGGTCGAGATTTTTAATCCATGCCCTGCCGCTGCCCAGCGGCCCCATTTGCTGCGAGCCTAAAGTGCGGCCGTGAAACGAATTCTCAAACCCCACAATAACGCTCTTGTCGTCGCCGCCGATTTTACGGCCGTAAGTGCGCATCAGTTTCAGCGCGCATTCCGTACCTTCCGAGCCGGTGCTGAGCAGAAACACCTTATCAAGACCCTTCGGTGTAATGCTAACGAGCTTTTGAACAAGCTCTATTCTCGTCTGATTGGCAAAACAATATGTCGTCAGCAGCGGCTTTGAAAGCTGCTCGGTAATGGCACGGACAATTTTAGGATGGCCGTGGCCTGCGTTGGTAATCAGCACACCCGATGAGAAATCGAGCCATTTGTTGCCGAGAGCATCATATACATTAAAGCCCCGTGCGCTGTGCCAGATAATCGGGGGCTGGCCGCGCATGCTTCGCGATTCAAATTTGCGGAGTTTTTCAATTTCAGCAACGGTTTTTTCGTCGGGCAGTTTGCCGCTTATGTTTCTGAATTTTGTCTTAATCGTCTGAACCTGCACCGGTTCAAGTGGAAATTCCTTAGCCATTGTTCGCCTTTCAATATTTCTTAAACTTCACTGTCGGCCTGTCGCCGTAGATAATTTCAACAGTTCTGCCGCCGTTTTGAACAGACAGTCTTGCCGCCTCGGTTACAAGCTCGTTGTACGAGCTGTTTTTAGGCGTAGCCATCACACCTGCGGCGTCATACTGCCTGATAAGCTTTTGTCTTTCAGCCGTCGAAAGTCCTATGCAGCGGCGTATATTATTTATAATAAACTCAACCGAGCGGTATCCGTAGCCCACCGGCACAAGTCCGCCTGTGCCGAGGTCGATATATTTGAAATAATCGGGGCTTGGCTCGTGATAAAATTTGCCGTCAACTTCGTGCGTATAGCAATATTCCAGCCCGCGATACTGGTCATTATGCACGAGCATTCCGTTTTTGTCTTTGCCGGCACAGTAAAGACGAATGCCCTGAAAATTGCCGCCGGGACCCTGGTCGGGATACCCCATTACGTTGGTAACATGAAGCGCAGCGCCGTTTTCCCAAATCACTCTTGCATCCGTCCATAGATAACCTTCATTGCCGTTGGGGTATTTATCCCTTATGCCGTAAACCGAAACTTCCGTCGGCAAAAGGCCGGTAATGAAGTGAACCTGGTCAACATAATGACAGCCGACATAGGTGAACATATCCGAGTTTTCGCACGTGCACCAGTTCTGGAAATTGGAGTTTCTGTAATAATAAGGCTCATTCAGCTCGGCGTGTCCGATTTTGAATTCGCCGAACATTTTTTCTCTGTACTGTCTGCGGGCAAGCAATGCACGGTCGTCAAGTCGCTTGTGATACTCTATGCCCACCACCAGTCCCTTTTTGTACGCGAGTTTTTCAATTTCAACAGCCTGTTTGTACTGCAGCACCAGCGGTTTTACACAGCAGACGTGCTGGTCATTGGCAATCGCCTCCTTAAGCACCATATAATGCAGCTGGTCTGGCATTGCCACAACGACAATGCTTTGTTTGGGCAATTCTGCGATGACCTGTTTGTACAGTTCGGGGAATTTCTTATTTGGGTCGGTATTGAGCGGCGGATGCGCAACAAAGTTTTGGTCTGGAAAGGCCCTGGCAAGCATTGGGTCGCAAGCCAATGCGCGAAGGGGGTTTCTGTCGAGTGCGCAGACGGAAATTTCGCCGATTAGTCCCTGCCGCTGCAGGTTGTACAATGACGGCAGGATTTGCACATGGGTTATCATTCCGCCGCCGATTACCGCTACTTTAGGTTGTGCCATAAGTCTTTCACATTCTTAATTTACTTTTTTACGGCAGCGCGCCGCGTGCATCGGTTGCCGCAACTACTCTGCTTACCGCTATGCACATTGCCGCCTGGCGCATGGTCATTTTATTTGTTTTGGAGTATTCATAAACCTCGTCAAATTTTTTGCACATGCGTCTGTTCAGCCGCTCGTTCACTTCTTCTATGGTCATTTGTTCCCGCTGTGTTTCCTGGGTGTATTCGAGATACGACACAAATACGCCGCCGGCATTGCACAGGATGTCCGGTATGACAAAGATATTCTTTTGTTCGAGAATATCATCGGCCTTCGGCTCGGTCGGGCCGTTTGCTCCCTCGGCAATAATTTTCGCCTTAATTTCTGCGCAGTTGGCCTCGGTAATCTGCGACTGCGTTGCCGCAGGTATTAAAATATCGCAGTCTGCCGCGATAAGCTCTGCGTTTGTAATATCACGACCCCCCGCAAAGCCGGCGAGTTTGCCTGTTTTCCTGATATGCTCGCAGACTTTGCCGATATCCAGTCCGCTGCGATTCATTGTACCGCCTGAAATATCGCTTACCGCAATAATTTTGGCGCCCATTTCGGCCGCAAATTGCGCTGC
The DNA here is from genome assembly GCA_020721975.1 of Blastopirellula marina. GTDB lineage: Bacteria > Planctomycetota > Phycisphaerae > Sedimentisphaerales > UBA12454 > DYLR01. Next base: position 4,733 of record DYLR01000053.1, read on the forward strand.
AACGGAGCCTACGTTGCCGAATCCCTGCACGGCTATTGCAGCCTGTGAGAATTTCATTCCCAGCCGTTCGCAGGCTCTCATAAGGCAGTATATTACGCCTTTTCCGGTCGCTTCGCGTCTGCCGACAATGCCGCCGAGCAGTACGGGTTTTCCGGTTACATAACAGCCGCTGGTGATTGACTTGCCCGCTGAGTACGCCAGGCAATCGCGTATATGCCCCATATCCGCTTCGTTCGTACCCATATCCGGTGCAGGCACGTAAATTTCCGGCCCGATGTGTCTGACTGCGCCGCGGGTATATGAACGGATTATGATTTCCTTATCATCGGCGCTGAGGGCGGCGGGGTCACAGCATACGCCCGATTTACCGCCGCCGAAAGGCACTTCTATCAGCGATGTTTTCCATGTCATTTCCATCGCAAGACCTTCAACGTCCTGCAAAGTAACGCCTGGAGACATTCTTATACCGCCCTTGGCTGGACCGAGCGTATCACTGTGCCTTACAACATAGGCCTTTATTCCAGGGTACTTTGTCGTTGAAAGTTTCGGATGCAAAGTAAGCTCGATTTTTTCCTTGGGTTCGATAAGCCTTATCAGCGACGTTTTACCCAGTTTCAGTTTCGCCGCCGCCATCTCAAGATTGAATCTTGCCGTTTGAAGCATCCTGCTGGTAAGGATGTTGTTGCTCACTAAAAATTCCTTTCAGGTTTTTTGTTCAAGTATTTCTAATTTTTCTGTTTGCCGGCCTCAAGTATCTCGTCAAGGTGTTCGGTTACTGCTTTTTGAGCCAGTTGTGGATTGGCTTTTTGCAGAGCATATAATATTCGCAGATGATAATCAATCGCTGTTTGCTCCAGGCCTTCGTGCGTAGAGGTATAAACCTGAGAGAATTTATGATATTCCGATATCGCATCGAAAGCCGTTACGAGAACCACATTGCCGCCTGCCCGAACAAATGCCTGATGAAATTTCATATCGCAGTCAAGAAATTCAGGCAGATTTTCCAGAGATTGCATCATTCCGTCGATGAGTTTTTCAAGCTCTGCAAATTCTTTTTTGGTTATTCTCCGGCACGCAAGCGTTACTGCCGTTGTTTCTATCGCCTTTCTTGCCGTTATTATGTCCGCCAGGCTTACCTGCTCAAATCCTTGCGGCAGCATTCCGCCGGGCAGTTTGCTGTACGTTATTTTTTTTACATAAGTGCCGCTGCCCTGTTTAGCTTCCAGTACGCCCATTTTCACAAGGTCGGCAATGGCCTGCCGCACAGTGCCGCGACTTACGGCGAACTGCTCGCAGAGCCTGCGTTCGGAAGCCAGCCTCTTGCCGGGCGGATACACCCCCGCCGATATTGCCGACAAAAGCTCTCGGACTAATTTGGTGTTGAGCAGTTCTTTATTCATAATTGGTAATATGATTGTACCACTTTGTTTTATGAAGTCAACAAAATTGTTGAATATGAGCAAATTTTTGCTTGTATTCTGCCGGAAGTGGTATAAAATATATACCATAATGCTTTCAAACGGCTATATAGACCTCCAGGTCAACGGCTTTATGAATGTGGATTTTTCTTCCGAGAATCTCACGAGCGATACCTTTGCGCAGGCTTGCCGTCTGCTTATGCAAAAAAACACCGCCGCTTTTATGCCGACGCTTATTACCTCGCCTGAACAGACATATCGGCGTAATCTGCCGATAATTGCCGAGGTTGCAAAAACTCCGCCGTTTCGGGATTTAATTATCGGTTTGCATATTGAAGGGCCGTTTTTGTCGCCGCTGCCGGGGGCTGCCGGTGCACACAATCCTGCTTATATGAAGAAACCCGATATTAAATTTCTTGAACAGCTCCAGAACTGGGCAAACGGCCTTATTAAGATTGTTACTATTGCCGCCGAGCTGCCGGGGTCTGATGAATTTACCCGCTGTGCAACAAAAATGGGAATCAACATATTCCTCGGGCATCAGATGGCCGGCTATGACGACCTCAAGAGACTGGCCCGCTGCGGTGCAAAGGCAATTACACATCTCGGCAACGGTCTGCCGCAAGACATCGACAGGCACAACAATGTATTGTGGGCGGCGCTGGCGGTTGACGAACTTGCCGCAACGGTAATAGCCGACGGAAATCATCTTCCTGCGCATTTAATAAAGGCAATTATCCGCGCAAAGGGTATTGACAATATAGCGGTAATCAGCGATGTTTCGCCGCTTGGAGGCTTACCGCCCGGCAAATACGAAACGCTCGGCAACGAGGTAATCCTGCGGGAAGACGGACTGATTATCAATCCTAAAATCGGATATTTTGTCGGTTCGTCGCGTACGATAAGCGAATGCGTGGAATTTCTGCAAACCTGCGATTTCATCCGTCCCGGCGATATAGAAAAACTTGCCATCCGCAATCCCCTGCGTATAATAGGTCGCAATTAAGCAGGCTAACGGCTGAAGTTGTTGTTTCTTCTATATTCTACATTCTATCTTCTATATTCTAATTTAATGACTAACATTGAACTTCTTGAAAATCGCCTGGATGATTTTAATCTTTCGATTCGGCAGGAATCGCTGAAGGAATTATGGTCGCTTGCACAGGCCGGTAAAGTGGAATTTTCACCGCCGCGCAAAGCGGTCAATCTGCATTTTCACAGTTTTTTTTCATATAACGCATGCGGCTATTCGCCGAGCAAAATCGCCTGGCTCAGTCGGAAGGCCGGCCTTGCTTATGCAGGAATTGTTGACTTCGATGTGCTTGACGGACTTGAGGAGTTTTATGCTGCCTGTGAGCTTATCGGTCTAAAAGGCGTAGTTGGACTTGAAACTCGTGTATTTGTGCCTGAATTCGCAGAGTATGAAATCAATTCACCCGGCGAGCCGGGAATAAGTTATCACATGGGAATTGCCTTCGGCAAATCGGTTTTTCAGCCTGAGGAAAATCAATTTCTTGAATCGATGAAGAACACTGCCCAGCAGCGCAACCGCGCACTAACCGAACGTGTCAGCAGATACCTTCAGCCGGTTGAACTGGATTACGACAGTGATGTATTGCCGCTTTCGCCAAAAGGCAACCCAACTGAAAGACATATATGTGCCGCTTATGCCCGTAAAGCGGCGGCCATAATGAAAGACAAATCCCGGCTTGCCGGTTACTGGAGCGAAAAACTTGGTTTGCAGATTGTCGAAGCTGATTTGCCGGAAAGCGCAAAACTCACAAACGCCATTCGCACCAAAACAATGAAACAGGGCGGAGTCGGATATGTCAAGCCTGATGCGGGTGAATTTCCAACTATGACCAAAGTGAATCGCTGGGTTTTGGCCTGCGGCGGGATTCCCGTATTCACGTGGCTTAACGGCCTCAGTGCAGGCGAGCGGCAAATTGAAAAGCTGCTCGATGTTTCACAGCAAAGCGGTGCGGCAGCGGTAAATATCATTCCAGACCGTAATTATACACCCGGAGTAAAAGATGAAAAAATTGCTGCGCTGCAACAATTTGTGGAAATTGCCAAACGGCGGAATCTGCCTATTATCGTCGGCACGGAGATGAATTCGCCCGGCCAGAAATTCGTCGATAGTTTCGAGACCGCAGAACTTTCACCGCTTATTGATTTGTTCATCGATGGCGCAAAGCGAATTTATCAGCACGCAATGAAACAAAGAACATAAAAGCCGCAGGCTCAACCTGAAAACTTGTGTTTATCAGGAAAAAGATTACAATGACACCAATGAAAACTTCTCATGAAATTATTGCAGGCGATTCGCGTTTTATGGCAGAACTGCCGGACGAATCGGTGCATCTTGTCATTACCTCGCCGCCATACTGGCAGCTAAAGGATTACGGTGTCAAAAATCAAATCGGCTTTGATGATTCTTATGAGGATTATATCAACAATCTCAATCTGGTCTGGAATGAGTGCAATAGAGTTCTGCATAAAGGATGCAGGCTTTGTGTAAATATCGGCGACCAGTTCGCCCGCAGCGTTTATTACGGCAGATATAAAATTATTCCCATTCGTACCGAGATTATTAAATTCTGCGAGACCATCGGTTTCGATTATATGGGAGCTATTATCTGGCAAAAGGTAACTACCTGCAACACTACCGGCGGAGCGACGATAATGGGGTCGTTTCCTTATCCTCGCAATGGCATATTGAAATTAGACTATGAGTTTATCCTGATATTCAAAAAACCTGGCGATTCGCCAAAAGTAAGCAAAGAAATCAAGGAATGGTCTAAAATGACCACCGAGGAATGGAATGAATATTTCGCAGGTCATTGGAACTTTGCCGGTGAAAAACAGAGCGACCATCTGGCGATGTTCCCGGAAGAACTTCCCAAACGCCTGATAAAGATGTTTAGCTTTGTCGGAGATATTGTGCTGGATCCGTTTCTCGGCAGCGGCACAACCTGTCTTGCGGCTCGAAATCTTGGACGCAATTCCATTGGTTATGAGATTAACAAAGATTTTGTGCAGATTATCAAAACAAAACTTGGATTGAATCAGCCGTCCATATTTGAAGAAGCCGACATTAAATTCATCGACAGCGGTAAAAGGCAAATAGACCTCAAAGAGAGGTTGTCAAAACTACCCTATCTGTTCAAAGACCATGTAAAATTTGACAAAAAAATCGACCCGCGCAAATTGCAGTTCGGCTCGAAAATAAACGGCGAAAGCAAAAGACAGGATTACCACCGCGTTAAAAAAGTACTTTCTCCAACTCTGCTGTGCGGACTCAAATTCTTTTAGAGCCTAACAAAATAAATTTATCTTCTGTGGGACATCCCTGGCCGTGAATTCTTTTTAGCCTGCCGGTGAGTCCGTCAGGTTTAAGACCGAACCCCGCGGACAGGCCGCGGGGCTAAAAGGTTTGTTTTGCCGGAGGCTCTTAATGAAAATCAAACAATGACTGCGTTTTTATTATTGCCACCTGGTCAGGGAATGCGTGAAATGCGTGAACGTGCAGTTCCTTCTGGCGTGCTTCAAAATCTATATAACTGAACGGCTCAAGTCCGCCTATTGCCATATCGGGAAATTTAACCATAATTCCGCGATTGCGGGCGAAACGCTCAAGGTCGATGTGACTTTGGCGATACAGATTTGCGCTCATTTTCTCGACCTGAAAATCGGTCATATAACTTAATCCGCGGGCAAGAGTGCATTTATGGCTGCGCTGGCCGCGAAACTGAAACCGCTCGACCAGCCCCCTGCGAGGCAAAACCTGCGACGGCGAACATATCAGCTCCGTCAGACACAAATCGCCAGAAAACACGCTCACAACATGAGAACTGCCGGTAGCCCAGACCGTAGCCTCATAATGATCCGTCCGCAGAGTTCTCCGTGCGTATATATTGAAAAGCTCTGGATGCACTGGTCGCTGATACAGCGTAAATATCAGCTCGCTCACAGCGACATTAACCTTGGGAGTATCCATATCCGCGCTCATAAAAGTATAAAATTAACTAAAAGCGATATGGGATTATAGCAGATTCGCATACAGCATTTCAAGCGTATTTTCAGTACTGAAAATGCTGATTGCCGCGATTATCGGACTACAATCTCATAAGTATGGATAAACAAAGAAATAACGGCACGGGAATTAATGATATTAAACAAAAAGTTTTTTAAAAAATACCGATTTTCACGTCTGATTACAAAAAAAGCAGTGGTTCAGACAGGCCGCTATCACATCGTAAAAAGCGTGTGTGCCGGCCACAATTCCAAAGCCGCGATAGGCAAAAATGACGGCAAAATATACGCCCGCAAACATCCGAAAAACAAATCTCGGCAGTGTAAAAGGTTCGCCCCCGGTAAGCGTGCCGTTGAGAAAAACGAAATGATGATGCAGACTGAAAAGCAGCGCCGAGCCGATAACGCTGAACAATATTGACAAATTGCGGTCAATATGCAGCAGATTTTCAAAAAATATCATAAGCGCGCAAATCAATATCAGCCTGAAGACCAGTTCCTCATAAATTCCTGCCCCGATACCGGTAACAATATCCATAAGCAGTTTTCCGACAAATTCCGGCAGTTGTTCGGTTAGTGCATTTTGCAGAAGTTCTTCTTCGCCGGCCCGGCCGCTCTGTGCCGCGGCGGCATTTACCGACATCACAACCGCTACTTCGCCGTCCCGCGGCGGCGGCTCAGGCAATGCACGATTAAAAAAAACGCTGAACACCAGCAGCGGCACGGTAAGTATCAGGCATTCCATTGTCATTGGCGCATAATCGGAAAATTTTACAGGCAGATTTTTTCGGTGCGTAATATGCATCGCAATCAGTATCACCACAACCAGCAGCGGCACAGACAACAAGGCAAACTTATCCGACAAACCGATTACGGCAAGCGCCTGCTGAAGCCAGATGAACGACACCACCCGAATCTGAATCCTCGCGACAGCCGTGCTTATAAGCTCGGTGTTGATAAACAGCGTACCGATTTCATATAATGCTATAAACGGCAGCAGATATACAAGCGCAGCAAGCGGCGCGGCGGTGCGTTCAAAATAATTTCCGCCCGCACAACGTATTTCCTGTTGACCCTGAGTTTGTCTGAGCTTATCGTTATCCATTGCGGATAAGTTTAACCTTACAAATGTAAAAAGTAAATATCCAGTCTGTTTTGGAATGTGGAAATTAAAATGACCAATCACGACCTTACAACAATATACAAACTTCTGATAAAGGCTTACGGCCCGCAGAAGTGGTGGCCCGGCGAAAGCCGTTTTGAAATCATCATCGGAGCTATTCTGACCCAGAATACAAACTGGAGTAATGTCGAAAAGGCCATTGAAAATCTCAAAGCCGCAGGCGTTCTTGATTTTGATGCGATGTATAAACTCGATAACGAAAGGCTCGCCGCACTTATCCGGCCTGCCGGTTATTATAATATCAAGGCCAAACGCATCAGGGCGTTTCTTGACTGGTTTATGAAAAATTACAAAGGCCGGCTCGACAAACTTGACGAAATCAGCACCGATTGCCTCCGCGAACAGCTTTTGTCCGTCAGCGGAATAGGCCGTGAAACAGCCGATTCTATTTTACTTTACGCCCTGAATCGCAAAATTTTCGTTGTTGACGCATATACTTATCGCATCTTTTACCGCCATAAGCTCATAGAGGAAACGATAGAATATGACGAACTGCGTTATCAAATCGAGCGCAGTTTCGACGGCGATATTAAAATGTATAACGAATTCCACGCCCTGCTTGTCCGCACAGGCAAGCATCACTGCAAACCCAAGGCCCAATGTAAAGGCTGCCCTCTCGAATCACTGCCGCACGATACGGACAATCGGGAGTCAGAAGTCATTAATTAAATAATTTTCTATCCTCAATGTTGATCAGAAAACTTTGGGACCACAAAAAAAACTACCCAGAATATACATGCTGTAGCATACCAGGTATAAATTATCTCTTACTCCTATTTTTAAATCCTATATTTTTCTCTTGACTTCCACTGGCAAAAAAGTACAATAAA
>DYLR01000054.1 GCA_020721975.1 Blastopirellula marina
AATCCAAAATCTAAAATCTACAATCGATTACGCTGCAACTTTAATTCCGAGAATCAAAAGTAGTGAAACCAGAAAGCCAAGAATTGCGTAGAACTCGATCATAGCGGCAAACAGCACACCTGCCTTGACGGCCATTTCGGGTTTTTTTGCAGTCATCAGAATGCCCGCTGCACCAGCTTTGCCCTGTTGTATTCCGCTTATCCAGCACGAAACGGCCACCGGCAAACATGCTGCAAAAATTTCAAGTCCCTGCATCGCAGTAACCGCTGTTGTGTTGCCGCCGATAATTTGTAATTTAATCATTACAAACAATGCAATTACAAAGCCGTAAATGCCCTGAGTGCTCGGCAGCAGCACCATAAGCATAAGTGAACCATAACGTTCAGGTTTTTCACTTAAAACGCCGTCTGCCGCCTTGCCCGCAATGCACAAACCCGTCGCCGAGCCGATACCGGCAAGAAAAGTCGACACGGCAGCGCCTGCCAAAGCATAAGTCAAACCCAAATGTTCCAACATCGTAAAGACCTCTCTTTCAGAAAAACAAATATTTTAGAAATCAGTGGGTAGAGTAGAATGGATAGGAGATAGTAAAGAAAGTAAAAAGTTAAAATGAAAAAGTAAAAATTTACGAAGTAAGATTAAATTAGCTCTTAATTCCACAGTTTTTACTTTTAACTTTTTCATTATTTCAACTATACCCTATACCCTTCTTAATTAAATTCAATCTTCCACTATTATATGTTTATATTCCTTTCGCAGCGGCTGAAAATCCATTCCTCCCCCGCTGAAAAACTTCGGGAAAAATTCCACAAACTGCAGCCGCATCGAATGCACAAAAGCTCCCAGCAGCGACAACGCAACGTTAAACGAATGCCCGACGACAAATAAAACCGCCCCAAGAATAAAACCCACATAAGGCACATCCATCAGCAGTTTGACCAGTACGTTAATTGCCATGCCGAATCCGCAGCCCACCATTCCCAGCGCCATCAAACGCACATAGCTTAGAATATCACCGATAAAAAATACCGTGCTGAAAAGCTGAAATGCGCCCATTCCAATCCTGGCAGCCCAGTTTCCCTGGCGTACTGCAAATAAAAGTATCGTCAGCGCACAAACAACCGCTGTTGCCGTACAGACCCACATTGGATAACCGGGCAGTCTGCCGCTTTTGATTACAGCCATCAGAGCAAAGTTATTTAAAAATACCAGCCAGACAAGCTGGTCGCATATTGCTGCGACAAAATTTTTACTCAAAAGATTGTTCACAAGCGCAATGCAGAATCCGAAATTTATCTGGATATATCCCAGTATAAGCGTAAATACAATAAATATCATCGGCTGAGTCATCGGGTCGAACAGCATCAGCTTTTCACGAATGCCGTTAAGGCCGGCATAAATTCCGCTTTGCTGCGGAATCAGTGCGGTAACAGTATCCGCAAACCAGCTTCCGGTGATTACCCCTGCAATGATGGTGGTAATGCTGCATAAAAAAAACAGCATAACGGCCTGTTTGCCGGTCTGCATTTTTTTCATCATCCACCACAACGCCAAAGCCAGCATAAAACCATAGCCGACATCGGCCACGCACAGCCCGAAAAATACCGCAAAAAACGGGGCAAGAAAAACTGTTGGATCAACGCTTGTGGGCTGAGGCATTCCATACAGTCTGGTTATGGTCTCGAACGGACGTATTAGACTGTTGTTTTCAAGCTCAACCGGCACAGGTTCGTCTTTTGAAGGCTCAATCATTATCATACTGCTGGCGCCAAATTTTGAGACAATCCTTTCAAGCTGTTCTAATTGCCGTTTTTTGACCCAGCCTTCAAGAATTAATGTGCTTTGAGTTTCGGGCGCAAGCCGTCTTGTCTGCTCTTTTTGCAGCAGATTATGGTAATGATCAAAAAGAATCTGCAATGAAAATTTATCCGCAGCCAGGTTATGCGCCTGCCGGCGAGCATCGGCGATTTGTTTTTCAATGCGGCCGAGTTTATTTTGCAGTTCGCTTATAATTGCCGCAGGAATACCCTTAAAACTGCCGAAACCGACAGGCTCAAATTCCGCCGCCCGCAAAGCCTTTTGAACCTCCGCCGCATTTTCAGGCAGACACACTACGATTAAAGCTTTTCGATTCTCCGACTCTCCCGCAATTTCCCACCCTGCGCCAAGCCCATCAAGTCCGGCCTTTAACTGCTCGATATGTTGATTACCGACAAGCCCTGTAAATACCGCTGTTTTGTCCGTAGATTGCAGCAGTTCAACTTCCGCATTAAGACCCTGCCAGGGTAAAAACATCCTGATGTTTTCCAGAAGACCGTTCCTTTGGCCGGTCAGACTGTCGAGCTGTTTTTGAACAAATTCAACCCTGTCAAGCAATTCTATGGTTTGTCTGCCGCTGGTGATTTTTGCATAAGTCTGCTGTGTAACAATTTTTCTTGGCGCGAGTATTTCGCCAAGCCCCTTTTTGCGGTCATCAAAACCGTCGAGAAACGCAACGGCTTTTTCCAGCCTGCCTGCAATATCCTCAATATCTCTGGGTCTTTGAAATTCGGTCTCAAGCTCCGGAAATTCCTTTGTAACCATTGCACGCTCGGCGTCAAGAAGATGCACGATACCCGCCTGCTGAAGACTTTCCAGCAGTTCCATCGCTTCGCTGCGATGACTTACTATCATAATTTTCTGCATCTTTGCAATAGCCATAAAAACCTGTTGCACAAATAAATCAAGAACCAAAAATCAAATATCAAAAACCGGGAAGATAAAGTCAAAGCAGCCGGTTCGTTCAGCCGCCGTCGGTACGATGGCGTTCTTTCAGAGCCGCGAACGTTAGTGAGCGGTCAATTTGCAAGATTTTTTACATATTCCAGAACTTTCTGCACCGCTGCGTTCATTTTTGATTTGGCCTGCTGAATCATCGCAACCCGGCTTTGCCCGGCCTGTTGCTGCATTTGACTAATCTGCTCCTCGGCTTGTTTCCGTGCCGCCGATACGGCGCTGTTTATCGCATCTGTGCGCTGCCGTCGGGCTTGTTCCCACAGGGCCGCTATGGTATCTTTAGTCTGTATGGAAATGTCCGCCGCCTGCCTTTGAGCATTTTCCACAACCTTTTTGGCGTCGCTTTCTGCCTGCTTGATTTTATGAATCAGTTCCATTCAGTATCCCTGTTCAATTGTTAACAAGCAGGGTACTATATAAAATAAACCGACAATTTGCAAAGAAAAAAAATCGAACTGCCGGTAAAAGCAACAGAAGCGGCAAAATGCTCAATTTATGCTGTTATCAGCCCCTTAAACTGTACCGCAATAACTATTTGTTCTGCTATTTGCTCGCAGCTAAATGCAGAATTATCGAAAACAATATTGAAGGTTGGTTTGCGAGGATTTTTCTGTTCATATATCGTCCGCAAATGTCTGCGTTTTTTTTCGATATCCTCGATTCTTTTAATCGCATCGTTTCTTTTGAGATTTTCCCTTCGGCTGACGCGAATAATCCGCCATTCCATTGGAGCTTCAATGCGTATGCTCAGGCCGTTGCCTATATCGGCGGTAGCCGCAGTGCATCCTTGGCCGACAATTATTGCGTGTCCTTCAAATGCTATAGTGCGCACGATAACGGTGATTTTGTTGCGGATTTCGTACCCATCAGGAATATTAGTGCCGCGAATGCCTCGCAAAAAATCTTTAACCAGACTCGGTTTGGCAATTCTTTCCCTTGCGATGATTTCTTCTGCAAGACCTTCCTCGTTGGCGAGCTGTTTGAGAATCTCCTTATTATAGACCCGCCAGGTAGTTTTATTGGACTGATTTAGTTTTTCACACACCGTATCAGCCAGCTGATAACCGTCGCAACCGTATTGTCTGGAAATAGTTATGAATGGGCCCGGTTCTTTCTTTTTATCGAGCTGCCCTAAATTGTCACGTACATAACTGCTTAATGTTGGCTTATCCATAAACCGGCTCCTCTAATAATCAAGACATAACCAGGCAATTTAGATGTGGGAATAACATTATCCTGAATCCTGGCAGTTGTCAACAAAAAACCCGCATGGAATTATTGCTACAATGCTATTTGTAATATGGAAATGAAACAGCCTGAAAATCCGAAGCACGAAATCCGAAACAAAATAATGAAAAGAACACAGACATCAGACATCAGAAATCAGAATAAAAACTCTTTCTTCTGTGTTCTGAGTTCTATATTCTATATTCTTTCTTTTTGATATTCGGATTTCGGATTTAAATCCTTCATCTTTCGTCAAGTGTATCTTTCTTTCTTTTTTGCCGTTCATCGATATAATTTTATTGCGGCCTGGGATGATAGCGCAACGCCGGGAAGCGACCTGAGTGCCCCAGTGACAGCATACAGAACTGGGCAGTGTCCTCAACGGTGCCGCCCACGTTGAGTTATTGAGAAGATAAAAACAGCCTGCAATTTACTCATCAAGCAAAAAATTGCGGAAAATTGAACAATTCAACACCCGCAAAAACCGGCGGTTAAAAATTTAATAACTCAAAATCACAATGAGAAAAATTATAAGTTCTCTCGAATATTTAATCTGGCAGCGCGAGTGTCTGTGCTGCGGACGGGAAATCCCCGATGCCGCGCAGAAATTCTGCCAGTCCTGCTGGTCGAATTTGCAGCGTAATGTTTCGTCAGTCTATTGCCGGCGATGCGGCGCAAATACCGGCGTTTATCTCTCCGCAGGCGGCTTAAAAAATTGCGAATCCTGCAAAAATGAAGGTTTTGCATTTGACACAATCATCCGTGTTGGAGCGTATGACGGTCTGCTGCGGAAAATAATACTTGAACTGAAAAATAACGATTCACAGCATATAAATATGCTGCGGGGTATTATCCGCTCTGCGCTGGAACAGGCCGGGATCAAAGGACAAATTGATTACCTGGTCCCCGTGCCTCTGCACTGGACAAAACGACTGGTGCGGGGTTTTAATCAGTCAAAAACCATCAGCGAGCTGTTAACGGATTTTGCGGCAGTAAATGACTGCCTTGTCAGAACTCGAGCTACGAAGAAACAGGTCGGTCTTTCGCCAGAAGCCCGGCGAAAAAATGTGGCCGGTGCGTTTGCAATAAGAAAAGACCACGAAATTCAAGGGAAAACCGTTTGTCTGGTAGATGATATAAAAACGACCGGTGCAACTCTGAACGAATGTGCTGCGGTATTGAAATCTGCCGGAGCTGCAAAAGTATATGCCGCCGTTCTTGCCGTAGCGGGAAATTCGGATAGCATTTGAGGGACTGTTTTATATAATCTATGCCATAATTCATGGAGATGATTAATTTGGTAAAAGGTTTTAAGCAGACGGTAATTCTTACCATGTTCAGCAGAGTTCTGGGTATGGTGCGTGAAATGGTCTTTGCGAATTTTCTTGGTGCAGGCGGCGCAATGGACGGTTGGGTCATCGCGTTTATGATACCCAATCTTTCCCGCAGAATCTTTGGCGAGGGAGCGGCCACCTCTTCCCTGATTCCAATTTATACCGCCGAGCAGCAAAAAGACAAAAAATACGCCGACAAAATAGCAATGACGCTGGCAACAGTGGTAACGGTGATTTTGACCGCAGCAACCCTGCTGGGTTTTATCATCGTGTGGCTGTGGCATCAGTTTTTTACAGACCTTGCCGGCACGGAACTAAAGCTGCGCCTTACCGCAATAATGCTGCCTTATATGATATTGATTTGCACGGTAGCGGTGCTGTCGGGGATTCTCAATGCCAACAGGCACTTTGCCGCCCCGGCAGCGGCTCCGATTGTGCTGAATATCTTTATTATTTCTGCTTTATGGGCTGGCAGCAGGGCATTGCATCTTGTGCCGAACAAACTGGTGTTTTTTGTCGGCTGGACGGTGCTTTTGGCAGGAGTGGTGCAGGTTTTTATGCAAATCGTGCCGTTAAAAATATATGGCGTATCTCTAAAACCCGCCTGGGAAATCCGCTCGGATGCATTCAAACGAATGCTTTTGCTGATGGGGCCGATGGTGTTGGGCGTTACTGCCACGCAAATAAATACTCTGGCAGATAATTTTATCGCTGCGGGATTTTCCGGAAGCGCAGAAAAAGGCGAAACCTTCATGTTTTTCGGCAGGCAAATTGCCTATCCGCTCTGGGAAGGAGCAGTCTCAAGATTGTATTATGCCCAGCGTTTGTACCAATTGCCGCTTGGCGTACTCGGCATTTCGCTTGCGACGGTGATTTTTCCGGTAATGAGCAGGTTTCAGGCTGCAGGCGACAGAGACGGCCTGGTTAAAACCATACGCAGGGGTATCGAAGCGGCAATTTTTATTGCCCTGCCGGCAACCGCGGGACTGGTTATAATTCGCAACCCGCTGGTAGAGCTGCTTTATGAGAGAGGTAAATTCAGCAGCGAAGATACAACCGCCACAGCGGCAGTTTTGGCGTTTTATTCGCTGGGACTGTGCGGGTATTTTATGCAGCAGATTTTGACAAGGGCATTTTATTCAGTGCAACACTCCTCAACGCCCGCCAAAAGCGCGGCAACTGCGGTTGTGATAAATACCGTCCTGAATTTGGCGTTTATCTGGGTAATGGGTACAGCCGGTCTGGCCCTGGCAACGGCAATCTCGGCTTATGTTCAGGTGTGTATTTTAGGGTTTTCCCTTAATAACAGGCTTGGTAAAGGCCTTTTTATCGGGCTTTGGAACGGGGTTTTTAAGACAATTATTTCGGCGGCGGTGATGACAATTGTCTGTCTTGCGGTGATGAAACTGGGGGGAGATTCTGCCAAATTTAAGATTCTTTTAGCCGTTCCTGCCGGCGGCGCGGCTTATGTTATCTCTGCCTGGTTTTTAAAAATTGAATCGCTAAAACAGCTGTTGAAATTCAAAGAAAAATAAAAAACAATATTTGACGATATTTTGTGTTTTCTTAAAATCTGCATACATCGTCCGAAAAAGTCGATAATAAATATGAGCAAGTGAATTGACTGCGGACATTTTACAGACAGGGATTCAAAATATGGGCCGGATTATAAGATTATTTTTGGCAGTTCTGATACTAACGGCAATATCGGATGTTATTGCTGAAACACAGGGTCAGGCTAAAATCAGCTCATCTGAAATTGCAATGACGTTTCAGGATATAGCACATCAGCTATACAGTTCTCCAAAAGCGACCCAGCAGGATGCCGAGCAGGCAATGGTTATGCTCGGCGCCGCTATGGAACTGCAGGAAAACTACTCTGAAATACTGCCGGACATTATCGAGCTGGGCTGGGCATTCCCGGACAAGGATTACACCCCCCAGATATATTTTGCGCTGAATAATTATCTTACATCTGATGCCGACCTTGATATTGCGTCAAAGGCGGTGCAGTATCTGCTGGAGCGAAAACAATCGCGAGAAGATAGAGAAAAGCTGCTGGTGGAACTGCTTGCCGCAGCCGGGCAGAAAAATAAACAATTCAGCTCCGATTTGCATGCGCAGCTTGGTTTCCTGGCAGCTGAAAGAGCAGACGTCAATACTGCTTTGTCGCATTTTCTTGCAGCATATAACGACAGTTCGAATTATAACAGGCTGGCTTTTGAAAAGATTCAGGAGATTATCTCCGGCGGCGGCTATGACGCTTTGCAGCCGGTATATATTTTGAGCCATTATCGTGCCGCAATGACAGCCAATCCGCTCAATATAGAGGCGGCATTTGCCTTCGCCCATTACGCCGAGTACCTGGAACTCTATGATATTGCAGCCCAGGCTTACGGATATGCAAGCGAACTGTTCGCATATAACAATCCCTTTGACCGGTTGCCGGCATCAATTTATCTGCCGTGGATTTTGAGCTGCTATAATTCCGTCGAACAAACAGGCCGGTGCCAAACTATAGCCCAGGCCGTTCGCAAGAGCGGCAAATTTGACATTATGGTTGAGGCGGTTGACGCGGCCTCGGCACAAAGAGCCGGCGATATGATGCGGGCAAACAGCATTTATGCAACCATCGCCGAACAGGCAGAACAGGCTCTGCAATCACAGCACAACGACGCTGAATACCAGAAATTTGCCTGGTATTACAGCTTTGTCAATACCGATTCGGAAAAGGCTTTGACCTTCGCAACAAAGGCTTACGACCTTGAGCCGAACAGCCCTTCGGCGTCGGCGCTGTTTGCTTACGCTCTTGCGATTTCCGGCCAAAAGGAACTTGCCTTGCCGCTTGCACAATCGCTGGCACAGAACAACCAGATTGCCGCTATTGCCCTTGCTAAAATCGAATCAGACCGCGGCAATTCAACCGCAGCGATTGATTTGCTCAAGTCTGCGATTGCGATGGATGCCGGCACATTTGAAGCCGCAAAGGCCAGGCGAATGCTCAGCGAACTCGGCTCGATGACGGTGCCTCCGGTTGAAGCTGATGCCGCGATAAAATTTCTCGAAGAGCAGTTCGGCCTGCCCATAGTGCCGCAGTTCATGCCGATAAAGGAAATTATCTCGGTCAAGATAGCTGCCGGCGGTTCGGATTTTACTTACGGCAATGAACTCAATACCAAACTGGTGATTGTAAACAAGTCCGCTCAGCCGCTGGTAATCAGCCAGTGGGGTCTTTTCAAAGGCAATATTCGCATTGACGTTTCTGTGAGCGGAGACATCAGTGCAAATTTGCCGAAAGTAATCGAACGAAGGATATACCCATCTTCGCCCATAAAAGCGGGCAATGCAGCTTATGTTGACCTGCCGCTTTATCGCGGTGCGTTAAGACAGCTTCTCGATAGTCATCCGCAGGCGGCTGTCGAACTGGAAATATCCGCATGGCTCGACCCTGTTGACCAGGGATTGGGGGGAACCAGCGCTCTTGCGCTGCCGGCAAGTAAAATAAAACTGCACCGCAGAAAACTTGCTATGAATACCCTTTATCTCCAGCAGCGGCTGGATACGCTGTCCAAAGGCAAACCGGGCCAAAAAATTGCGGCAGTGGAACTTTTTACAGCTCTGCTGCTTGAGCAGGAAAGTATGGCCGCAACAGGGCCGATATATCGCTTTATGGCTGCCGAGCCTGCACTGCTGAAATCGGCAATTGTTCGTGCACTGGAAGACCGAGATATGACTGTCAAAGTTAAGACATTGTCGGTTATGAGGCCATTGAAGCTCGATTATCAGTTAATTTCAGCGGCTTCAAGACAGCTTGCCGATGAACGCTGGCCGGTAAGACTAATGGCATTATTCCTGCTTGGCAAGGCTGAAAAACAGGATTTCCAGGCAGTACTGGACTGGACAGCCCGCTTTGACCAGAATCCGACGATAAGGCAAATGGCTCTGGCTCTCGGGGCAGTGCAGCCGAGCGAACCTAATCAGCCTGCCATAACAGAACCTAATCAGCCTGCCATAACTGATCCGAACCAGGCAATGCTGCCGGGTGCTTCCGCCAATATCACAGACGAAAAAACCGACACACCGAGTGTTCAATAGAGAATTCTCTTGCTTTTTTCTGCCGGAATAGTATCCTACTGTGCTTTGTTAAAAACCGGATATTTGTGTAGTTTTATTTATATGAAAGGATTTATAAATGCCCGCAAATGTAAATAAAGACGTCTGTACAGGTTGTGAATCGTGTATTGAGGCTTGTCCAAGTGAAGCCATTAAGATGAAATCAGGCAAGGCCGTTGTTGATGCCGGCACATGTGTGGATTGTGGCGTATGCGTTGACGAATGTCCTGTCGAAGCGATAAGTATGGAGTAAAAAAATTGATGGCTTATCAGGCCCCATCGTCTAGTCAGGTCCAGGACACCGGGTTTTCAACCCGATAACAGGGGTTCGAATCCCCTTGGGGCTATTTGCAATTCAGCCAATAATGCGGTTTTATGCGTGTTATTGGCCTTTTGTTGTCTATGGTCGTCTATGGTAATATCCTGTTTTCCGCCTTCTTTACACAAACTGGCACACAAATTTTCTTGAGCAAAATATTACTAAAATTCGGCAAAAAGTTTAATGCCTGCTGCTCTGCATTTTCAAGCGTTCGCGCGTATGTGTTGAATATCAATCGCGGGTCGCTGTGTCTTGCAAGTTTTTGAATTAGCTTTTCTGCTCAGTTCGTCTTTCTGTTTTTTTCTTCAAACCGAACCTGCACCATACCGAAAACCGTAAAAACCACGGTAACAATTATCAGCAGCCAGCATGAAAACCAGTAATATTCTTCGCATGTCATTTTGCTCCTTCCTGTTCGTAATTTACCGTTCTTATCGGGTAAGGTATGTTTATGCCTTCCTTCGCATATCTTTCGTGAAGCCTCATAATAAATTCATGCTTGATAAGATGCTGATCCACAAATTCCTTTGCCCTGAGGATTACCGTAAAATTTATGCTGAAATCGCCGAATGTATGGTATCTGATAAACGGCTGGAATTCAGGCACTCCGCCGGAAACTTCCTGCATCACTTCTTTTGCCACTTCGCAGGTAATTTTCTCCACATGACGCAAATTGCTTTTATAATGCACCCCCACATTAACAAGCACAGCCAAATCTCTTTCAGGAAAATAATAATTTGTAATGTTTGCCTGACTTAATTTGGCATTCGGCACAAGGACTATATTGTTTGCAAGCATCCTGATTTTTGTTGTTCGCCAGGTAATGTCCGTAACATATCCCTCTTCACCGCTGTCTAATTTTATATAATCTCCCACACGGACAATTTTGTTAAAACTGATATGAATTCCTGCAAATAAATTTGACAGCGTATCCTGTAAAGCCAGTGCAACCGCCAGACCGCCAACGCCCAGAGTGGCCAGAATAGGCGTTATCGAGATGCCCAGACTGTTAAGTATTACCAGTATGCCGGTACCTAAAATGATAATCCGGCTGACAGTCTGAAGCAGGGAAATGCTTGATGAAACGGCATCAAATTTGTTTGAATATGTTTTTATTAATCGTGTCGCTATGCCAGACAGCACAATTGTTACGGACAGCAAACCAAGTACGACAAGCAGCTTGCTGATAAGGGAAGTCGCATTTTCCGGAAGACCGGAACACTCCACACCGATATAAATTGCCGCCATTAAAACCCATATTACCGAAGGCCATTTGATTGATTTCAGCACAAGATCATCAATCCAGGTTTTGGTATTTTGCGCCAATTTTGAAAGTCTGTGGAAGATTATCTTGCGCAGAATGAATCCGGCTGTCAGCACAACGATAAAAATGGAAAGAGAAATGGTCCAATCAAATGAGTTATGTGCTGGGATTGTTAAAGTCAGAAACATTTTCATGCATCTCCACAAAACAGATTTTGGATTTATATCAGCATACAGGCAGCGGCCCGGCTACCCCAATTCCCTGCCCGGCAGGCATCGCCGGACACCCTTTTGCAGGGTTAGTATATGGCAGTACCAGCAAAGATGTCAACCCTGTAATAAGAGCATCCGGCAAAATGAAGAAACATCCAACAACGCAATCCTGTTCAGCTTTGCCGCAAACAAAATCTGATGAATATGCCGGATTATTTGCCGTAGAAATTGAAGGAGCAGGAAGGTAAGAATTATATAGGCTCATCAACTTGAGTTGAAATATCCCGCTGCGGCGTCAGGTCTGCTTGAGGAATTGGGATAAACTGATGCACGCAGCCATCGCCAATCTTCAACTCCGGCTGGGATACCATCCAGCTTGCCTATGAAATCAAAATCCTCGATGGACTGTTAAAAAACCGCAGCCAAATACCTAAGGATTGAACTAAAAAGGGCCGTAAGTTTTATGCTTGCAGCCCTTTGAACCACTATCGATTTTTATGCCCTGCGTTTTCGAAGCAGCAATCCGCCAAGACCAAGAAGACAAATTGTTGCCGGTTCCGGAACACAAATAGTATCAACTACAACCTCACTGATTAAAGAAAGCGTTCCACCTTCATAACCGGCCCAGATTGTAAAACTCTCACTGGACGGATTCGGAATAATACGCCAATCCTCGACGAGAACAGACCAATCAGAGTTAATTACAATAGTTTCTCTGTTGACAAACACAACATCTTCTCGGCTGCCGCCTGCCATGTCCAGGCGTCACTTTCCGCCGCCGCCCGGCTGCCCATCTCCGGCAGGCTCCCGCGAGATTCCCAGGCGCGCCGCA
>DYLR01000055.1 GCA_020721975.1 Blastopirellula marina
ATCCGCGGCATCTCTGCGGGGTATCTGATATATAGGCGTTTTCAGAGTCGCTACACCCTGTGCAACCTGCCTGTCGTCGCCGACATACCATATCCCGTCAATCTGCTGCTTTGAACTGCCGCCGGCAGCGTTATACTTAAAACGGACAAACAGATATTCCCCTTTGATTTTTTTTGACAGACCTGTAAATTCCCAGATTTTATCGCGTCCCGGCTGCACGGCCATCTGTTCGCCGCGGAGCTGAGCCACAAGCTGTTCATAGACCTGTCTGTCGGACATTTCTTCAGGCTTTTTGCCGGTCTTTTTCATCTCATCAAGCCGCTGCCGGGCCTGCTGTCCGACGGTCTGTTCGTCAATTCCCGGTGCAAGTCTTTTCCTGGCGGTGAAAAACTCTTCGTCGAGCTGCCGTTTGTCCTGTTCGGTAATTTTCGAAAAATACGGAATTGAAACCGCCTGAAAATATATCGCCGAGACAAACACCCCAAGCAAAACCACGTCCAGCGCCACCACACCGAGCAGTTTTCCGAGCAGAAACTCAAAACGTCTGATAGGTTTTACTATCACCATTAAAATACGCTTTTGTTTCAGGTCGCCGGATATACTGTGAATTGAAACAACAATGGTCATCAGCGAAAGAATAAACGTCGTCATTGAAAGGCTGTAGCTTACAAAACTTTGCAATCTGCCTTTGGCCGTGCCGTCGCCCGTGCTTGTAAGATTAACAGCCGGCAGCAGCAAAACCAGCAGCAATATGCATAAAACAGCCGTTTTCATACGCAGTGCAGTTGCGATTGTATTGACGGCTACCGCCCATATTCTACGCATTAGACTTATCTCCGGCACTGTCGGGGTTGATGAGTTTGTCGAGAATTTCCTTATTTACACTTTCGGCTTTTGGCAATGGCTGTGCATCGACTTTTTTGTCGATTTTCTCGGTTTTTACTGTTTCAGCCCTGCCCGCAAGTTTCTCCAGCAGCTGTTTATCCGTTTTGCGTTGTGTTTCGGCAGTATGAGCGGCTTTAACCCGTTCGGTTTGCACCTTTTTGCGAATCGAATCAATATCGGCTCTTACAAGCCTGTCTAAAATCGCCCTGCCTTTGTCGGTCGTCTGGAAGTATGCATCCATTTTCCCGCCGCCGACCGCTCCGCTTGTCGGCAGAGCCTCGCTGCGAGCCTGTTCGACAACCCTGATGAAATACGATTCAAGTCTTTCCACAGGCGAAACAATTTCAAGTTTTGCCGCTCCTGCTACCGACCTGATTTTGTCTATAAGCGATGCATCCGTACAGTCAGCGGTAATCTGTATTCTGTCGCTGCGGGTCAATAATTCTTTTACCGGCCCATGGCGCTGAATCTTTCCGCCGTACATAATAGCTATCTGGTCGCATATTTCCTCGGCATCCGCCAGCAGATGGCTGCTGAGCAGCACCGTTTTGCCGCGTCTGCCGAGTTCGACAATCAAATCTTTGATTTGTCTTGTACCAAGCGGGTCAAGGCCGCTTGTAGGCTCGTCGAGAATCAAAAGCTGCGGGTCGTTTATCATAGCCTGTGCAAGACCGATTCGTCTGGCCATACCCTTTGAAAATGTCCCAACCTGACGGTTGGCTACAGCTGAAAGCCCGACCATTTCAAGCAGAGCATCGATGCGTGCTTTGCGAAGTTTTGGCGAGAGCTTAAAAAGAGTGCCGTAGAAATCGAGCGTTTCTCTTGCAGTCAGATACGGATAAAGATAAGACTCCTCAGGCAGAAAGCCCGTCTGCGATGAGATTTTCGGGTCCCGGCTGTCGCCGCCCAGCACAAGCGCCCTGCCGCGGGTCGGATGCAGAAGCGACAGCAGCATTTTAATCAGTGTGGTTTTACCTGCACCGTTTGGTCCAAGCAGCCCGAATATCTGTCCGAACGGCACCTGCAGATTCATATCGTCAACAGCAACAACCCTGGGTCTGCCCCACCAGTCGCCAAAAACCTTCGTCAGCGAAAACGTCTCTACAGCAAAATTATTTGTACCCATTCATATACCTCTGCAGGTCGGCTGCATTCAATTAAAAACTCAAAACCGGTTATTGCCCGGTGTGCGGCTCAAGATGTTCGCCAAACCGCACAAGCCTTGCACTGTTGAACACTACCACAAGCGAGCCGGCAAAATGCAGCGCAGCCGCCAGCATTAAAGGCAGTTTTCCCGCCGCAGCCGCCGCAACGCCTATAATTATGAACAGCACGCCGAAAAACAGATTCTGATAAATCACATTTCGCGTTTTGCGCGAAAGTTTTATAAGAAACGGCAGCCGCTTCAAATCATCGCTCATCAGCGCAATTGATGCCGAATTTATCGCCACGTCGCTTCCGGCAGCGCCCATCGCTATGCCCAGGTCTCCGGCTGCAAGGGCAGGCGCGTCATTGATGCCGTCACCGACGACCATTACGATATGCCCGTCATTTTTAATCTGCTCTACAATCGCCAGCTTATCCTGCGGCAGACATTTTGCCTTGAAATCGGTGCATCCCAGTTCGCCAGCCACACGCCTTGCAACCTCGTCTCTGTCGCCGGTGAGCATTGTGGCGCGTTTTACGCCCGCATCAAGCATTTCCCTGAACGCAGCCGACGCTTCAGGGCGAGTCTTATCCTGCAAACCTACCCACCCGATACATTTGCCGTCTCTGGCCACATAAAGCGTGCTGAACCCCTGGTCTTCATGCAGCGACGAGTCGGCAACGGTATGAACGTCAATTCCGTTTTCAGATAAAAAGCTGTCTCTACCCACAAAAATTACCGACCCGCTTACCTTTGCGGTTACGCCTTTGCCGGGCGTTTCGGCAAAATCCGTCGGCTCGATGAGTTCCAGATTTGCTTCGCGTGCTACGCTTATAAGTGCACGGGCAGCCGGGTGTTTGCTCATCTGCTCTGCACAGGAGGCAACAGAAAGCAAATCCGCAGCTTCAACTCCGGCGGCGGGAGCGAGCTTTGTTACATATAATCTGCCGGTGGTTACAGTGCCGGTCTTGTCGAAAACTATCGCGGTAATTCTGCCGGCAAGTTCGAGATTGGCGACATCCTTGATTAAAATACCGAGTCTTGCCGACGCTGAAAGAGCAGCCACCATAGCGGTCGGCGTGGCAAGTATCAGCGCGCATGGACACGATACAACCAGCGCGCTTATTGCGTAATCCATTTGCTTTGTAAAGAACCAGATAATACCCGCTATCATTAAAATTGTCGGGATATACCATTTTATATAGCTGTCGATAAGACGCATTATCGGTATGCGGGTCCGCTCGGCCTGCATTATCAGGGACTGCACCTTGCCGAGAGTCGTATCCGCCCCCGCCTTTGTAACGCGAATATCCATCACGCCGGTAAGGTTGGTAGTGCCTGCAAAAACCTGCATTCCCGCCACCTTGTCCGCAGGCAGCGATTCACCCGTAATCGTCGCTTCGTTGACCGCGCTTGTGCCTTTGACTACATCTCCGTCCGCAGCAATATTATCGCCTGGACGAACACGAATTATATCTCCGGGCTTTAACTGGCTTACTTTAAATATCTTTTCCGTACCGTCCTTGTCTATTACGGACGCTTCTTCTGGAGTAAGTTTTATCAGCGATTCAATTGCCTGGCGGGCGCCGAGAGCCGTTCTGGTTTCGACCAGTGCGCTGAGCAGAAGGAAAAATGCCACAACGCCGGCCTCCACATAAGCCCCTGTTGTAAAGGCCGCAATAATCGCCAGGGCCACCAGCTCGTCCATGTGCATTCGCCGCTGCATCATACCCTTTACGGCGTGAATAATAATCGGCAGACCAAGCAGCAGCGAACCGGTCATGGCCAGAAGCTGGGCAACCTCGCTTTCAGGGCCGTAAAGGAACGGAAACCTGGCGATAACGCTGTTTATCAGCAGCGTACCGCCCACAAGCGTGCCGACCAGTGCAAGACTTACTCGCTGCTGCTGGCCGTGAATATGAGCCTGCATATGGTCGTGCGAACACGAACAGGAATGTTTCATCTCGGCGTTCTTAATATCCAATACATCGTGCGGCATATTTAAGTCTCAACAAAACATTTTAAAAATATCGTTTCCTCGGGCCGTCATCGATATGACGGCTCTTGTCATTTTGATTTCGCAGCAGCCGGGTCTCTGTTAATCAAAATTCTAAATTCCGTATTGTGTCCCTCGGCAGGCTGGACAATAATCTTTTCGTCAACCTCGCCCAGCACCTGTTCAATCATATCCTGATATATTCTTTGAATTACAAGTTCGGGTCTTTTTTGATACTCCGGCAGCAGTTTTTGCAGATACTCCGCCTCAGAGCGGGCCTGCTCCAGAACACCGGTCTTGTACGCCGCCGCCTCAGACATTATCCGTCTGACTTCACCGGCGGTATTGCTCCATATCGATTCAAGCTTTTCCATGCTGATGCTGTCGTCCTTAAGGGCTGCGGCCAATTCTTCCGCTGCCGGCCCTGCCGTTTCGTTTAATATCCCCGCTGCATAAGCGCGGGCCTCGGTTATCTCCTTATCAGCCTCCTGTTTGGCCTTGATAGACCTGACAAATGCATCGTTGGCCTGCCTTGGCCAGACACTGTCAACCATTTTTACTATGTCAATCTGTATGCCGCTTTGCAGTATATCAAGTTTCTGCTGCAGACGAACCTGTACATCGCTGCTGATTTTCTCATAACTGCGAATTGCCTGGTCTATACTGTAATTTACCATCGTGCCGATAACCGCATCCTCGACCACGGACCGCAAAAACGGCTCGATACCTCGCGGAATAACCGCAGAGTAATTTTCGCCCGGCTGCGGCGGAGGCACATAAACATTCTGCAAAAACATCACAGGATCAGCTATTCGATATGTAAGCTGCCACTTTGAATGAGAAATATTGTAGTCCGTGCCTTCAAAATCAATCACACTTTCGTTACGGGTAAGACAATAGCCGTCCTTTGTCGGGTCAAGAGTTTCCGGCACATAACTGCCGGAAACGCCTTTTACCTTTTCTTCGTCCGTCATATAGTACCAAAATGAATCGACCGACAGCGACTCTACGGTGTTTTGCCCGGGAAATTTTATCACTTCATCTATCGGGTAAGGCCAGGCAAGATGAAATCCGGGTTCAAGCACGGCCTGCCCTGCCGCATCAGTTCTTATTTTGCCCAGCCGCAAAACTACAGCCCTTTCATCAGGCCCGACAACAAAAAATCCTGAAAAAATAAAAATCAGCACAAGTGCTGCCATAACAATTTTCAGCACGCCGAAAACAATCCTCAGAGCATTCGACAGACTGCGGCTGCCTGCATCCATTGATTGATAATTGTCAGGGGTTTGAGTAATTTGTGTTTGTTTCTCAGTCATATTGTACAAATCCGTATCATATTGAATCCGTAATCATGTTTCCTCGTCAGTCCCCGACTTATTCGGGGGTTGGTCTAAAATCGTACATCGTACTTGGCGCTTCGTATTTCACGCCTTGTTTCATGCGCCGATGTACGACGTACGATGTACAAAGTACGCTTTCTTCAATCCAAAATCCAAAAATCTGTCTATTTCTTCGGTTCCATCTTCGGCTGCTGCCTGAGCAGCTTAAAAGGATCTGAATCCGCAGGCAAAACAACCGTTGCTCTGTCTTTCAAAATATTTTTCAGTGAATCTATCTCCCGCAAAAACATGGCAAACTGCGGGTCCTGTTCGAGCATTTTGTAATATCCGGCAGCCTCGGCGTCACCTTCGCCCATTGTGCGCTTGGCGCGAGCCTGCGCCGCGGCAAGCAGCTCTTTCCGCTGTGCATCCGCACCTGTACGGATTCGAGTAGCCTCGGCTTTGCCCTGGGCAATCGTGGTATCGGTTCTTCGCTGCCGGTCGGCTTTCATACGGTCAAAAACATCCTTGGTTACGTCTTCGCTTACGCCCAGCTTCTTAATGCCAACAGCCAGCACTTCAATTCCATAATTCTCCTTTGCACTGCCGGCCAGCGCCGCCGTCATCTCGGACTCTATCTGAGAAAATTGAATCCTGCCGGGATCGGTATTCACAAATTCGTTAAAGGCATGCCGGCCGATAACTTTATTCTGAGCGTCGCGAAGCTGGCTGCGCAAAAGTTTCTCGGCGTTCGCCACATCGCGCACGGCCTGGCGGAATTTCTCCGGAGAATCCACCTTCCAAACGCAATAAGTCGTTACCACAATGGGGTCGCCTCCTTTTGTGGGCATTTCCTCGACAACACCCTCGAATATCCTCGGTCTTGCGTCATAAATCACCCTTGTTTCAATGGGGTCGGGCAGTTTCCAGTGCCAGCCAGGCTCGGTTATCTCGCGCACAGGTCTGCCAAACCGCATCACCAGAGCATAATCGGTCTGGCGAACCTGAAACGAAATCAGGTATAACAGCAGCACAACAACTATCAGCAGCACCAATCCTATTACAGCCAAATTTCTCATGTTTCAATTACCTCGCATCTTAATTTATCCGACTAATCCGCAGCTGTGCGGAATTTATCATATTTTCACACTATCTATTCGCGCTTTCTCATTTTTTCTGTTCTATCAAATCCAGGTCGTACAAGCTCGGCGTGAGCTTTTCAGTAAGGTCAACCTGGAACACCTGGTAATCGTTCGCATCGGCTACCACGATATATTTACGTATCCCCGCCAATGCTTCTTCCAGCATTGCAAGTCTCAAATGCTGTTTGTATATTTCTCCGGCAGCCTGCCAGGCTTTGAGCTGACCGATGAATCTTTCGCCGGACGCCATCGCAAAGGCCGGTTTCTCAAAGGCATACGCCTGCGCAAGACGCAATTCCTTGTAAACTTCACCATGTGCCCGACTCATCGCTTCGTCCAGTTCTTCACCGAGGCGAATTTGCAAATCGACGTCGCCGGACTGATTGGCCTTTAAAAATTTCCCCACAAGCTCGTAAAGTTTCAGCGACTGCTCAACTGAACCGGCCGTCTGACTGAGAATGCTGTTCTGCTCGGCCATTGCCCTGAGTATTTCAGCCTGTTTCTTCTGAACAGCGCCTATGGCGGTTTCAAAGGCCTGCGCAACATCCGGCGCCGGATGTATTCCCTGCATTCCGAGGAAAATTATTTCAACGCCCAGCGCCTTTTCGTCGGCTGCCTGCTGAATTTTCTGCCGCAGATATTCCGCCGCCTGCGCTCTGCCGGCACCGAGCAGCCCCTCGCCGGTATCAGTCGCCTCTATCTTCGAGCCGGACATGTAATTTATAATCTCCCTGTAGCAGACGGACTCCAAAACAGCCTTTGAATCCTGATAGTTGTAAATAAATGCATAAGGGTCTTTTACGCGAAAATGCACAGGTATTGCCGCCCGCACAATACTCACCGGCACAGCCGAATCGACGCCTTCGCCGCCTGCGCTGTGAGTAGCCGTCAAAAGATTATATTCCTTTTTAAAATGCTCGACCTTCCATAACAAAGGCCTGGCCTGTTTGCCTTCCTCATCGGGTTCATATCCGACTGCTATCTGCTGTACCTGCCGGCTCGCAAAAACCCTCGCCCTGTCGAACGGCACAGGCATTTTGACGTGAAGCCCGGGTTCCAAACGCCGAACTCTGCCATCCGCAGTTTTGGCTGAACCAAATCTTTCAATTATGGCGGTATAGCCCGGCTCAATTACCACAAAACAGCTCATCAGCCACAATATTACAACCGACAATAAAATCAGCGGCAAAATAGCCTGCTCAAGAATTTTATAAAACCAGGTCTGCGAGACCTTAAAACCAAACTGATAATCAAGCGCATTGGCGGCCTTCTGTAAAAGCGGCCCAGGCTCGGATATAATTGCCAGCAGCCTGCTGTCAAACGCCGGTGGGGAATACCGGCCTGATATCCTCGGCCTGTAAAAGTCAAAAACAACATTCAGCAGAGTTTCAACACCAAGCACGGCAATTATCGCAGGTGTAAGCCACTTCATTATTTCAAGGCCGATTGGGAAGTTATACTGCCCCGCCACCATCGTTATCGCGCAGGCAAATGCCAGCAGTGCCGTTGCAAGCATATAACTGCCGCCGGCACGCAATGGCCTCCATATCTCCTCCCCGGCAAGACCGACTGCATAAAGAGCGTAAACAAAACTGAAAAACGCCACCGCCGTCATTAAAACCGCCCCCACCAGAAGATTGCCCGGCTCAACAGCTATCTGCTTTTGCAGCATCCACAACAGATAACTGCCTATCCCCAGATGATATAATCCAATAATAGCCGACAAAACAGGCAAAAACCACTTCTCGAATGTCTTTAACCTCTG
Source organism: Blastopirellula marina (assembly GCA_020721975.1). Classification (GTDB taxonomy): domain Bacteria; phylum Planctomycetota; class Phycisphaerae; order Sedimentisphaerales; family UBA12454; genus DYLR01. Next base: position 8,255 of record DYLR01000055.1, read on the forward strand.
TTGGGCAACATTAAAAAGCTCAGGGGTATTCTGATGACCCTCAAAAATCGTTCCACTCATTCGCCTTGTGGTAATCTGGGCAAGGTCGAGTTTTTCCTGCTCGGCAGTTCTGCGCTGCAGAAAATAAAACCACAACACCAGCCAGACCCCCAGGCAGCCCAATATTTGCCATGACAATGCATAAAGAGCCGTCACATTGCAGTATCTGCTCAAAAGGAACACGGACGGGAGGAAAACCATGCACAGCAGCAATCCTGCCAAAGCTGTTATTTCCGCTCTTTTAGACGACAAACGCATTTACAATATCCCTCAGTAAAACAATACTTTACAATCGGTTCGCGGAATAATATAACATTAGTGTTCTGATTCGTTAAGTCTTTATCTGGAAATACGGAAAAATTTATGGTAATCAGACTCGCTACCCTGACAAAGAATACATTTACTGAAACAATTCGTCAACCGGTGTATTTGATTATCCTGTGCATCGGACTGCTTGCAATCGCCATAAGCCCGTCGCTTACCATGTACTCCATGGAAGATGACAACAAAATGCTCAGGGAATTGGGGTTTTCTACGCTCTTGCTGTCGGGTTTGTTCATTGCCGTCTTTTCTGCCGCTACCGTCATGTCCGAAGAATTTGAAAATAAAACCATTATCACCGTCCTGTCAAAGCCTGTTCAAAGGCCTGTATTCATTTTAGGCAAGTTCTTGGGGGTCTGCGGAGGCATACTTCTTGCCCATTATATACTCACGGCAGCATTTCTGCTGTCCGTCCGCCACGGTGTGCTGGAAACTGCCTCGGATACATCCGACCCCACCGTCCTTATCGCAGCAGGGATTATTTTGGTAATACCGGCAGCTTTGAGCGCGTTTTTAAACTATTCTTATGACTGGAAATTTTCCTCAACTGTTACAAAAATCACAGCTGTTCTGTTGACAGTTATTATTTTAATACTGGTTTTTATAGACCGTGATTTCAAATTCAATCCACAAAAAAACGGTTTTCATATTCTCGATATCTACGCTTCAGTTCTCATTGCTATTGCCACAATCAGTATAGCATCTTTGGCTATCGTTTTTGCAACAAGATTAAATATCGTTCTCACGCTGATAGCCTGTTTATGCGTCTTCATGCTCGGATTGATTAGCAACTATATGTTCGGGAGATTTGCCGATTCTAATATTTTTGCCAAAATAGCTTATTTTACCTTACCTAACATACAGGTCTTTTGGATTAGCGATGCAATATATGAAAAAAGCATGATTGATGCAGGTTATATTGGAATATGCGCTGCTTATGGATTGTGTTTTAGCGGAGCAATGCTTGCATTAGCTATTGGCTTATTTCAGACCAGACAGGCAGATTAAGAGCCTGTCCGAATGACCTTCTCTTTACTACTACATCCGGTTGCAAAGTCCGATGCCGGCATTATAAGCCCAGAACATCTTTCATTGAATATAATCCCGGCCTTTTACCAACGAGCCATTGGGCTGCTCGCAAAGCCCCGCGGACGAAGGTGTCTCTGCTGTGTGCGCTGTGGCTTAACGTAACTGTTTCGCCCTGGCAACTGAAAATTACAGAATGCTCGCCGACAATATCGCCCGCACGAATGGCATGCATTCCTATCGTGTTGGGCTGCCTTAATGCATCTTTGCCGCTGCGGCCGCATACAAGGCAATCAGGATATTTCCATCCGGCCGATTTCGCAATACGTTCCGCCAGAGTAAGTGCGGTGCCGCTCGGCGCATCCTTCTTAAATTTGTGATGCTCTTCCACAATTTCAATGTCATAGTCATTTCCAAGAGCCGTTGCGACTTTGCCTATAAATTCAAACAAAAAATTCATCCCAACACTCATATTTGTTGCCTGAATGACAGGTGCTTTGCCGGCAAGTTCCCGGATTTTTTGGAGTTGATGATGAGCCAGGCCGGTTGTACCAATAACCAAAGCGCAGTTATATTTACTGCAATAATCTATGGCAATATCCGCTCCTGCCGGCAGCGAAAAGTCAATCACGACATCAGCGGCTGTTGAAGGCCAGTCCGGTGAGATTTTTATTCCTGCAGGTGAAATGCCGGCAATGCTTCCTGCGTCTTTATTTATATCAGGGTGGTTTGAGGCCTCTATTGCTGCAATTAAGTTAAAATTGCCCGACTCGACAGCCAACGCAACAAGCCGTCTGCCCATCCGGCCGGCACTGCCGTTTATAATCAATTGTGGCTTCATTTATTCCTCTTTTATGGTTGCAGAAAATTATTGGGTTGCTAATATAACTTCAGATTTGACAATTTACAAGCCGAACAAAAAATTATATTGACAGTATAAAACTTTAGCAATAGAATATTTCAATAAATAAAATATTTTAAGGAGTAAATAAAATGCGTAACCTTTTGACGTTAATTTTGACGGCAAGTTTTGTTTTGACAACGCTTTATGTCTCCGGTTGCGAGGAAGGCTCGATGAACGGAGGCACAGGGGCGTTGCTGGGGGGCGGACTTGGAGCAGGCATAGGTCAGATTGCCGGCAGGGATACCAAAGCTACGCTGATAGGAGCAGGCATTGGGGCAGGAGCCGGCTATTTACTCGGCGAAAATGCCAAAGCTGAACATCAGCGAAAGCAGCAGCAACAGCAGATACAACAGCTCCAGGATCAGCAGAACTCCGTAACTATTTGGATTACAAATAGTAACGGTTCGCAGCAGCCTGTTACCCTAAAGAAAGACGGTCCCGGCTATATTGGTCCTCGCGGCGAAAGGTATCCGTCTTTGCCGACGGAAGAGCAGCTTAGGCAGGTCTATGGGTTCTGAAAAAACCTGCCGGGTGAATTACTGCGGATGGTGGTTCAAATTGTGAAAAAATTTAACTTGAACAATCCGTCATAGCCTGATATACTGTTTTGTTTATAGGCTTTTTGGAGAGTTGTATGAAAAAGCAAATTCATCCGCAATATAACGTTGTGAAGGTTCACTGCGGCTGTGGAAATCATTTCGAGACCCGCAGTACCGCCAAGCAGATTGCCGCGGAAATTTGCTCGATGTGCCATCCGTTCTATACGGGTAAACAGAAGTTCGTGGATACTGCCGGTCGCATCGAGAGATTCCAGAAAAAATACGGCCAGAGCTATCTCAAAAAAGACGACGCGAAAAAACAAAAGTAGCTTTGTTTAGTGTACAATTTGCGCTGTCGGAAGCGATTAAACAGATTGTTTTTCGGCAGCGCAATTTTTTTGCACATTCATTTCCATGATATTTTTATTTTGGTGTTCATAAATGGCGGACATTAAATCCAAGCTGTTGTCAAAACTCGAAGAACTCAAGCAAAGATATGTTGCGCTGGAAGCTCAGCTGCACGAGCCTGCCGTAATTTCCAATCACGCCAGAATGATAGAAATATCCAAAGAGCAAAAAAAACTGCGGGATGTTGTAAGCCGGTACGATTCCTTTCAGCAGGTGCAGACCCAGATTGCACAGGCAAAGGCAATGCTTGAGGATTCCGCTTCCGATACCGATTTAAAATCTCTTGCCGAACAGGAGATATCTGAACTGACGGCAAAAAGTCAGCAGCTTTTCGAGCAGATACAGGAAGCCCTGGTTATGGGCGATGATGAGCAGATAGGTTCGGTTATCATAGAAATTCGTGCAGGTACCGGCGGCGACGAGGCGGCCTTATTTGCCAGAGACATTTACGAAATGTATCTGCGATACGCCGAGAAGCACGGCTGGAAGGTCGAACAGATTGATTTCAGCGCAAACGACCTGGGCGGATTTCGTGAGGTTATAATGA
>DYLR01000056.1 GCA_020721975.1 Blastopirellula marina
TTATTATTAGTTTTCCGGCGGGCTAAAGCCGGCCTTATATATTCATTTTTGTTAGGTTCTTAAAATTCCAACCTCGAAATCCGAAATAAATCCAAAATCGCCGGACGCCGGTGCGGCAGGTTTTTTTTACCTTAATTCCTTCGGCGGTTCTTCCGCGTGATACGAACTGCGGACAAACGGCCCGGACATAACCCAGCTAAAACCAAGCTCCGCGGCGAGCTTTCGCCACAACTCGAATTTCCCCGGCTCAATATACTCGACCACTTCAAGCGAACAGCCCGAAGGCTGTAAATACTGCCCAATCGCAATCCTGTCGCAGCCGGCATTTCGCAGGTCCTTTAATACCTGCTCGACTTCATCATCCGTTTCGCCCAGACCCAGCATTATCGAGGATTTCGTCTGAATATCAGGCCATTTATCTTTTGCCTTTTTAAGCAGCAAAAGCGACCGTTCATAATTTCCGCCTGGCCTTGCCTTTGAATAAAGCGATGGTACCGTCTCGACATTATGTCCGAACACAAACGGCAGCGCCTGCGAAAGAATATTTATCGCCGAATCCTGACAATCCCTGAAATCCGGCACAAGCAGCTCAAAGTGCATATCGGCAATACGCCTGCGAACCTCGTTAATTACATCTGTGAACTGCCCTGCTCCGCCGTCGGGCAAATCATCGCGGTCAACGCTGGTTATTACAATGTATTTCAGGTTCAATCGCTTTGCAAGTTCCGCCACACGCTGCGGTTCGCTCTTGTCGGGCGGCAAAGGCCTGCCCGTCGCTACAGAACAGAACCCGCAGTTTCGCGTGCATATATTGCCGAGGATTAAAACCGTAGCAGTGCCTTTACTCCAGCATTCGCCTATATTCGGACACCGGGCATTGGTACATATCGTCTCAATGCCAAGCGACCCGATAGCGTGATGAGTATGCTGAAACTGTCCGCCGGCCGGGATTCTGCGTTTAAGCCACGGCGGCAGTCTCTGTAAAGATTCGGATTTGCCGGATGCCGGCTTCATATTTTCAGCCAATTTTCAATCAGTGGAATTATAATTCTTTTTGCGTCCTCTACGGCAGATGCCCTGCCGGTCTCTATTTGCACGGAAGTCATCTGCACGCCGTCGAGTCCGCACGGCACTATCATATCAAATATTGCAATATCATTACAGATATTTATCGCCATTCCGTGAAATGAAACCCATTTTTTAATTTGCACCCCGATTGATGCGATTTTCCTTTCGCCTGCCCAGATGCCTGGCCGTCCTTTTTTTCTTTGTGTCTTTACGCCCATTTCGGCAAGCAAATCCATTCCGAGCTGTTCAAGTTTTCGCACAAACTCATTTACGCCGATATTGCGTCGTTTCAAATCGATTATCGGATAAATCACGAGTTGACCGGGGTTATGAGCCGTAGCAGCGCCGCCGCGAGATATTTCAATTATATCAATTCCGCGGGATTTTATCACACTTTCGTCGGCGGTGAGCCTGTTTTCGTTTCGGCGGGCACCGAACGTTATGACTGGCGGATGTTCCAGCAGCAAAACCGTATCACAAATTGCACTTGCCTGCCGTTTGGCAAGCAGGTCGAGCTGAATTTCAATTGCCCGGCGGTAGTCGATTATGCCGAGGTCTTGTATATTAAAATTTTCATACATCTATAGAATAATATTACATCGCGAATAAATTTTGAAAAGCCGAACTAAATAAATACGAAACCCGAAATCCGAAACAAATCCAAAATCTAAAATCGTATCAGAAATCCACCGAAGTAATGCCCTCGCGGATGGCCAGTTTTGTCAGCTCGGCCATTCCGGTTACTCCGAGCTTGTGCATAAGTTCGCGCCGGCGGGCGTCAACCGTTTTGATGCTGATATTCAGCAGCATTGCCGCTTCTTTGGTGGATTTATTCTCGGCAAGCAATTGAAGCAGCTCCCGTTCCCTGCCGGTAAGACATGTAAGTTTTGAAGGCTGTGAACTTTGTTCTCCGCCGACATGCAGATAATCCTCGATAACCACTCCTGCAACTTTTGGGCTGAGGTATCGCTCCTTGTTGCATACTGATTTTATTGCCCGCACAAGTTCAGTGGTAAGACAATCCTTGAGAACATAGCCGCAGACCCCTGCCTGTATCATATCCTTGACAAAGCGTTTTTCCGAATAGGCCGACAGGGCAAGCACCTTCGTATCCGGGCGTTCGCTGATAATCTGTCGTGTAGCTTCTATACCATTAAGATTGGGCATTGACACATCCATAAGAACAACGTCCGGCTTAAGCGTCCTGACTTTTTCCACAGCCTCTCTGCCGTCGCATGCCTCGCCTACGATTTCCATATCGGGCTGCTGAATGATTATCAGCTTCAGACCTTCTCTCATTAGCCCGTGGTCATCAACAATCAATATCCTTGTTTTCATAGTTAAACTTCCTTGTTAATCCGTGTCATTACTTATTTCAATCGGCGCCCGGATACTTACTGCCGTTCCCTTGTTCAGCCGTTCAATTTCAACGCATCCGCCTATATAATCAAGACGCTGGCTAATGCTGAATATGCCCAGTCCGCCGCTGTGATAGTGATTATGTTTGAGCTTTGAAACATCAAGCCCGACGCCGTCATCCCTGATTCCGATTAAAATCATATTCTCCACGTAACGAACGATTATTTCCACCGATTTTGCCCTGGCGTGTTTTACCACATTCACCAGCAGCTCGCGTACGCTGCGGAACAGCATAATCTTCAAATCCTCGGATTTAATCCTGGTCGGGCCGTCATCGCTGAAACTTACCTTCAAACCGTGCTGCCGCTCAAGAAAATTGTGCGCCAATTCCTCAACAGCCGCCTCAAGACCAAGCTCGTAAAGTATCGGACAGCACAGGTCAAAAGTCAGATTTCTGCTTTGCAGTATCATGTCCGAAACAACCGTTTGCAAGTCGCCAAGTCCGCGGCGGAGCTGTGCATCTTTGCATTTTTTTAGCAGGTTGCTTATCTGAATGTCCGCAAATACAAGCGGCTGAATAATACTGTCGTGAAGCCCCTCGGCTATCGCACGTCGCTGACGCTCCTCGACTACCGAAAGCTCGTTGTTGAGCTTTTGAATGTTCCTGTGCTGATGACGGATATCAGCTTCGGCATTTCTGCGTTCAATATATGCCACAAGCATATTGGCTACCGTCCGCAAAAGCCTTATATCCTCCTGACGCCAGTCAACGCCGTCGCCCGCCTTAAAAACCGCAAGAAAACCATGCAACTGGCCGCCCACCAGCGATATCGGAACAGCCAAAAAAGACCGGACATTAAAAGCCTCAAAAAATTTCCTGTCAACGGCCTGTTCTTCGCCAAAGTCCGAAATATCGTTCACCGCCACGTTTCTGTCCTGATGAAGCATTTTAACCAGCCAGGGACACGCCGTATTTTCCACCGAGGTAAATTTCTCAAGTTTGCAGCGGGAAAAACCGGAATACCATTTATGAGTCCTGCTAAAAACATCCTCTCCGTTATGCTCAAACAACAAAACCGCACACACCTTGAGGGTCTGGCCGATTTCGGCAAGAATCTGGTCAAGGTCTGCAATTTTCTCGAACGCAAGCAATGCGGATATTCGTGATAACGCTATCTCTGTGGCAAGCCGGTATTCCAAATCATCCCTGTTGGCCCTTTCAAAAGATGGCAAAGCCCTGCCCCAATGCCCGTCAGGTAATGAATAATGAACGCCTGCCGATGAATCATATTGACCGGCCGCACAGACGCTCCTGTGCGGCAAATCTCTTTTTTCGGCATAACGAATTATTGCCGCACTGAGAAGAGCCGGACTTTGCGGCCCCTTGAGGATAAATGTTACATCCGCAGGCAGCATCTTAATTGCCCTGTCGTAATCTTCCGGACTAACATGACAGAAAATTCCCGCATGAGGCTGTATCCGGCATATCATGTCGGCCATAAGCGAATAATCCTCGCACTCGGGCATCGAAGAATATATAACAATATCGAACTTCTGACTGCGCAGCAGCTCAAACGCCTTGTCAAATACGGCAGCATTATAGACCGCTACGCTAAATGCCGTATCGCTGATGTTTGAATTTATCTGAGCTGAGGAAAGACTTTGCCTGTCAATGTTTAAAATGTGAACATACCGACAGACCAACACCCTACTGTAGCCGGCAGAGCTGCTTGCTTGTAGTTTTGCCGCTTCCATGTTCGCACCTCATTAGCCTAAAACCTGGTCAGTATCGCTCAAGGTTGCTCTAACCAAAACCGCCCAACCATCCCGCAAAACTCCTCAATACAGCCGAACAATCCACTCTCTGTCCAGAACGATCTTATACCATCTATATACCTGATAATCAAGCATAATTTCCCTAAAAATGTCTTCCAGAACCACATTTATACAGCTTTTTACGGATTTCGCTACAGCATTATTAACTTTTTGCACAAGGTTTTTACTGTAAGACCATATCACAGCAATTTCCCACTGCTTTATCAGAAAACTGCTTATTTATAAAATCCTCGATTAGTTCGATATAAGTATTAAGAATTTCTAATAAAACATGGTTCTGTGATTTATTTGCGGGATATCTTCAAAGTCGGAGCAAAAGGCAAAATATGTTTAACGGCGTAATAAAAGTTTTGCTTTATGAACATCTGCGGAATTCAAACGCGATTTTTAAATCGCATCTTCAGACAAATGATTTCGATGTAATCTGTGCCGGCAGTGCGGATGAATGTATAGCCTGTGCCGAACAAAACAAGTTTGACCTTATTTTGCTGAACCGTACATCCGACAGCCCCGACGATATAAATCTGATTATAACCGCCATAAGAAACAGCCGGCAAATGAACCGCACGGCATTGTTTGTTTTGATAGATAAAACTATGGTTTCTGATATGGAAAAGGCATTTTCAGCGGGGATGGACGACTATATCGTAAGGCCGGCAGATATTATTTACCTTCCGGCAATGATCAGGGCTAAATATCAAAGATACCTCAACAGGGCCTGCACGGAAACCGTAAAATAAAACTATACCTTTACAAACGGGCTTAACTGCCGCAGCCGGTTGACGATTATAGGCATTTTTTCAATCACAAAATCAATTTCCTGCTCGGTATTATAAATGCTGAGGCTGAAACGGATTGAACCGTGAGCGGCTGTAAACGGCACACCCATCGCCCTAAGCACGTGTGAAGGCTCAAGCGAACCGGACGAACAGGCCGAGCCTGAAGAAGCACAAATTCCGTACTGGTCCAGCAGCATCAGGATAGCCTCTCCTTCGATAAATTCAAAGCTGATGTTGGTGGTATTCGGCAGGCGATTAACCTTATCGCCGTTAATCGTTGCATTGGGGCAGGTTTTCAATATCGCATTTTCGAGTTTGTCGCGTAATAATTTTACTCTGCTGTTTTCATGCTGCATATTTTTCATTGCAAGCTCACAGGCTTTGCCGAGCCCGACGATGCCGGGAACATTTTCAGTACCTGCGCGTCTGCCGGACTCCTGATGACCGCCAAACATAAACGGCACGATTTTTGTGCCTTTGCGCACATACAGCACGCCCACACCTTTTGGTCCGTGAAGTTTATGCCCCGAAAGGCTTATCATATCGACCGGAAAATTCGACAGATTAAACGGTATTTTGCCCACCGCCTGCACAGCATCGCTGTGGAACGGCACGCCATAACTGCGGCATAATCCGCCGATTTGCTCTATCGGAAATATCACGCCGGTTTCGTTGTTCGCCCACATTATGGACACCACAGCCGTGTTGTCGTCGAGGTTGCGCCGAAGCTCGTCGATATCAATCTGTCCGCGGCTGTCAACCGCAAGTTCATATACAATATAGCCGTGCCTTTCCAGTTCTCTGCATGTCGTAAGCACGGCGGGATGTTCAACCCGAGTGGTGATTATTTTGCGTTTGGCCGGGTTTGCGGCCAGAATGCCTTTAATTGCCGCGTTGTCGGATTCGGTGCCGCCGGAGGTAAATACTATCTCCGCCGGTTCACAGCCCAAAAGAGCCGCTGCCTGATGACGCGCCTGAATAATTTTTTTTTCGACTCTCCCGCCAAAACTGTGCATACTCGACGGATTGCCGTAAAACTCGCAGAAAAGCGGCTGCATCTCGGCAAAAACCTCATCTGCAACTCTCGTTGTGGCATTGTTGTCAAGATATATTGTTTTCATGACCGACATTCTCAAACATATTTCATAATATTCGGGTTCTATGTTTTGAAACTCAAAGAACAGGCTCTAAAGCCTTATCCGCCGTCAATTTTGCCGTCCTGACGACAAGATTTGTAACAGCGCTTTGTGCCGTAGCCTGGCCGGTCTTGGTCTTGTAATCTATTTGTGCCAGCTCACAAATTATTCCCGCAAGCTGTTCGATACTCACCCTGCGAATCTGCCCGAAGAACTGCTGCTGATTTTCCCATATACCAGCTTTTTTTGCAATTGCGTATTCGTTCATTCCCTTTTCAAGCATTGACCTGGCCGCAAACATCTTTCGAAAATGATATGCAAACGCACCGATAACAGTATAACGTGCATCACGGTTCATTTCAAACATCATTCGCAGTTTACCCAGCGCCTGGTCCGTTTTGCCTGCTATCATCGCATCTATCACGTCAAACGCACCGTATATTCTGCCGTGTCCGACAAGTTTTTCAATGTCCTGTGCGGTAATTGCCTTTGCCTGGCCGACATAAGTCGCAAGTTTGTCAATTTCACCGGCCAGTCTGCCCGGGTCGTCTCCCACAAGTTCCACCAGCAGTTTCGCTGCAGTCGAATTCATCTGTTTTCCGTGCCGAGAAGTGCAGTATTCGCCGGCAAAAACTGAAAGCTCGTTCGGCTTAATTTCGCCAATGCTGATAAGTTTGCCGACTTTTTCCAGCTTTGCCGCCAGTTTGGTATTGCTTCGCCACGATGACACCGTCATTATCAGTACGCCGGTATCCGACGGATTTTCAAAATACCGTTCAAGCAGCTTCCTGTTTGCAGTAATAAAGTCATCCGCCTGTTTGATAACGACAACGCGAATTTTTGAAAGAAACGGCAGCGTTCGCAACTCGTCGAAAACATCCGCCGCTTCCGCATTATTCGCATCGAGAATCAGTAAACTCATCTGGTCCGGCTCAGGCCCCAGCAGTTTTTCGAGCAGCCGGGCAAGCTCATTGCCCGCAAAAAAAGCGTCCCTGCCTGCAATTACATATACCGGCTGAAATTTTTCATCCTTGTTTGTGTTGTTTTTGGTCTTACCCATTAAACTTTACAGAAAAATCAGGATATTCCTGCTTTCCACACCTTTTTACAGTTTACAATCGGAAATCTTAAATCGGCGATTTTAAATCTGCAATCTGAAATCTGCAATCTTAAATTTGTAATCTTTCTCCGTTATTCTGGGTTCCTCGTAATTGGTCAGCCCCCAGGTCTGTCCTGCGGGTCAACAATACGGTTATTCGCGGCTAAAATTATTTCTCCGGATTCTCCTGTTCTTCGCTCTCCACCACCAGTCTTGCCACCGCGACTACTTTATCGCCCTCGTCGAGTTTTATCATCCGAACGCCCTGCGTGTTTCTGCCGATTTCACGCACATCTTCCAGGCCGGTGCGAATAATAATCCCGTTCGCCGTTATCATCATTATTTCATCTCCATCTTTCACGGCCTTAAGCGTAACAACTCTGCCGTTTCGGTCGCTGGTCTTGATATTTACAAGCCCGATTCCGCCTCTGCTTTGCGGGCGGTAATCTTCAAGGCTGGTTCGTTTGCCGTATCCGTTTTCGCAAACCGTCAGCAGTGCAGCATCCTGCTCGGCCACTACCATATCCACCACTTCGTCGCCTTCGCGCAGTTTTATACCGATTACGCCGCGTGCGACCCTGCCCATCGACCTGGCCTGCGACTCGTCAAATCGAATTGCCATTCCGTCGCGTGTGCCGAGGATAATTTCGTCCTTGCCGCTGGTGAGCGATACGCCGATAAGCGCATCATCGTCGTCGAGACTGATTGCCGCAACGCCGCTTGCCCGCGGATTGCCGTAAGCGCTCAGCGCAGTTTTCTTGACCAGACCTTTTTTCGTAGCCATTACAAGCTGGCGTTCGTCAAAATCTCTCACGTTGATAATCGAGGCGATTTTCTGCCCGCCTATGGCTATAAGATTGCCGAGGAATCTGCCCTTGCTTTGCCGGGCAAGTGATGGAATGTTATAAACCTTCAGCCAGTAGCATTTGCCGTTATTGGTAAAAATCAGCAGGTAATCATGCGTTGAAGCTATAAACAAATGTTCGATGAAATCATCTTCCTTTGTTTCCGAACCTACAACGCCCCTGCCGCCGCGGCCCTGTTTGCGATAAGCGTCTATTCCCGTTCGTTTGATATAGCCGGCGTGACTTACCGTTACGACAACTTCCTCCTCGGCAATTAAATCCTCAATTTCAAATTCCTGCGTATCGTCCACAATAACGGTTCGCCGCTTGTCTCCGTATTTTTCCTTCAGTTCATAAATATCTTCACGGATTATATCAAGTACAAGCGCCTCACTGGCAAGTATAGCCTCGTAGCCTTCTATTTCCTCGACAAGCGAACCGTATTCCTTTGCAAGTTTTTCAATCTCAAGGCCGGTAAGTCTTTGAAGCTGCATCGACAAAATCGCCTCGGCCTGGGCGGCGGTAAGAAACTGATCGCTGCCGCTTTTTTCCTTCACAAATTTTTCGGGCAGCAGCTTCCGCAGTGCGGCTGATTCGCTCAGGCGTAAAGCCTTGTTCATTAAATTTATTTTCGCCCTGGGCGGGTCTTCGGACTTTTTGATAAGCTCGATTATTTCATCAATATCGCCCACGGCAAGTACGAGGCCTTCGAGAATATGCGCCCTGTTTTGCGCCTTGCGGAGCATAAACGCCGTGCGTCTGCGAATCACAACCTTGCGATGTTCGATATAATGCTGTAAAAGCTGTTTGATATTCAGCGTTTCAGGCCGGTTATTCACCAATGCTACGTTTGCCACCGCAAAGGTTGTCTGCAATTGCGTGAACTGGAATAATTTATTGAGGACAACCTGCCCCTCGGCGTCTTTTTTAACTTCAACTACAATCCGCAAACCGTCCCGACCGGATTCATCCCGCACATCGGAAACTTCCGGAAGCTGGCCTTCCTGAACAAGTTCGGCTATTTTTGACACTATCGCGGTCTTGATTACGTTGTACGGTATTTCGGTAATAACTATCTGCGTTTTGCCTTTTTTGGTTTCCTCGACTTCGGTTTTACCGCGGACAGTCAAATGGCCGCGACCTGTCGTATAAGCCTCGAGTATTCCCTTTCTGCCGCATATTACCCCGCCGGTGGGAAAATCCGGTCCCGGCATTACTTCAAGTATATCTTTGAAGCCGCAGTTCGGGTCGTTGATGACCACCAGCAGTGCATCGCACACCTCGCCGACATTATGAGGGGCCATATTTGTCGCCATTCCCACGGCTATACCAGTACTGCCGTTGACCAACAAATTGGGGAATCTGCCTGGCAGGACGACCGGTTCTGTTCTTGTTTCATCGTAATTGGGTACAAAATCAACAGTATCCCGGTCTAAATCCTCCAGCATTTCCATAGCTTCGGCGGTGAGTCGGGCCTCGGTATAGCGCATAGCTGCCGGCGGGTCGCCATCTATTGACCCGAAATTGCCCTGAGGGTCAACTAACGGACTTCGCATATCCCATTCTTGTCCCATACGCACGAGGGTTGGATATACGGCCTGGTCGCCGTGGGGGTGGTAGTTTCCGGTGGTATCGCCGACGATTTTAGCGCATTTTCTGTGTTTGCTTCGCGGCCCGAGGTTTAAGTCGTTCATTGCCACCAGTATTCGCCGCTGGCTGGGCTTTAAGCCATCCCGCACATCCGGCAGCGCCCTTGAGACAATCACGCTCATGGCGTAATTAATGTACGAGGTCTGCATTTCGTCGAGTATGCGCTGGTCTTCAATTTTTTCCCGGATTTGGCCGGTCTCTTCCATAATATTGAGCCTTTGTACAACTGAAAATATTTATGAAAGAGGCAATTTTAATTGTCTGTTCAGACAAATGCAAATGCAAATTACGAACTGCCCGGAACAGACCCGCAGCTAACCAAATCTATTGGAGTTTTCAGAGAAGTTTGATATAATCCCCCTTTTTGGAGATGCATATTATGCGAAGCGATATGGTAAAAAGCGGGTTTCAGCGGGCTCCGCATCGGGCTCTTTTAAGGGCGTGCGGGCTGAAAGATTCGGATATTAACAAGCCATTTATCGGTGTGGCTAACAGCTATACCGATGTTGTGCCTGGTCATGTACACCTGCACAAGGTGGCGGCGAAAGTCAAGCAGGCAATACGAGATGCCGGCGGTGTGCCTTTTGAGTTTAATACACTGGCCATCTGCGACGGAATCGCTATGGGACATGCCGGTATGAAATATTCGCTGGCATCACGGGAAATCGTGGCTGATACGGTGGAAACTATGGTGCAGGCACACTGTTTCGACGGGTTAGTCTGTATTCCAAACTGCGATAAAATTATTCCCGGAATGCTGATGGCGGCAGTACGACTGAATATCCCGACAATATTCGTTTCGGGCGGGCCAATGGCGGCAGGCAAAACTAAAGACGGCAAAGTGGTTGACCTTATCAGCGTATTTGAAGGCGTGGCGTCTTTTAAGGCGGGCAAAATTACCGAAGACCGATTGCACGAGCTTGAATGCTGCGGCTGCCCGACGCAGGGGTCATGCTCCGGTATGTTCACAGCCAATTCAATGAACTGCCTGTGCGAGGCAATAGGCATCGCCCTGCCGGGCAACGGCACAATACTTGCCATTGACCCGCGACGAGAAAAACTCTACGAACAGGCAGGCAGACAGATTATCGAATTAGTGAAACGCAGTCTGAAGCCTTTAGATATCATCACGCAGCAATCGCTGGATAATGCCTTTGTGCTGGATATGGCGATGGGCGGCTCGACAAATACGGTGCTTCATGCGCTGGCTTTGGCAAACGAGGCGGGCATAAGATATGACCTGCATCGTATAAACGAGATAAGCAAAAAATGCCCGAATATCTGCAAGGTTTCGCCGTCGAGCAACTGGCATATAGAAGATGTTGACGCTGCCGGCGGTATCAGCGCGATACTCAAAGAGATAAGCAAAATCAGGGGACTGCTCAATACCGAATGCAAAACGGTAACGCTTAAAACAGTAGGCGAAAATATTGCCGGTGCAGCAATTAAAAATTCCGACTGCATACACAGTGTCGAAAACGCATACAGCAAAACCGGCGGGCTGGCCGTTCTTACAGGCAATCTCGCGCCAAAAGGCGCTATAGTCAAGACCGCAGGCGTTTCGGAAAAAATGCTCCGGCATAAAGGTCCGGCTGTGATTTTTGAAAGCCAGGAAGACGCCTGCGAAGGAATATTGGCCGGTAAAGTCAAGGCAGGCGACGTAGTGATAATCCGCAATGAAGGGCCAAAAGGCGGGCCGGGTATGCAGGAAATGTTAAGCCCAACCAGCTATATTATGGGTGCAGGGCTGGGCGAATCGGTTGCGCTGATTACCGACGGGCGGTTCAGCGGCGGTACTCGCGGAGCTTGTATCGGGCATGTAAGCCCGGAAGCGGCAGTTGGCGGGCCGATTGGGTTGTTGAAAAACGGCGATATTATCGAGATTGATATACCGGGCAATTCGATAAAGGTTGCAATTAGCGACGCAGAGCTTGCAGAGCGAAAAAAGGCATGGAAAGCCCCTGCCCCGCGAATTACCAAAGGCTATCTTGCCAAATATGCGACAATGGCCACCAGCGCAGACACAGGGGCAGTGCTGAAGTGGAGTTAAGAAAGAAGCGTTGATTCACCGAGCAATACGGTGATGGCGGTTTTGTAAGTTTACATCGTGGCCTTTTTGGCTGCATTATGAACAGGCGAGATGGTGTATAAGCCGTTTATTTTAAGCCTGCTTGCGCGTAGTCGAATGAGACAGCTATGCAAATAAATGAGTGTTTCAGGCAAAAAATAGTATATTT
>DYLR01000057.1 GCA_020721975.1 Blastopirellula marina
ATATGGATTGACGATTTTATCGCCGATATTGGCAATTGAACGCGAGCCAGCGTCAAAAATGAAATGCTTATCGTCTCCAAACCCCGTCGAAACAACCGCAGCAGCGCCGCTGCCGACATCCAGGACTGTGAGCCTCGGATTTTGAGGGTGCCTGTGGGCATACTGAATGCCCGTAAGGCAGAAAAATATTAAAAAAAACGATGCAGCAATAATAACCGGTCTGTACGGCAGGTATTTCCGCATCGGCCAAACGGCAAATCCAATCGCTATATACCATATAATCACAAACCACATCGGCACTTCGCCAATCAGGATATAAGTCGGGTCAACAGATGCAAAGAATCTGACCGTGAAAATAAACAAATCAGTTGCCGCAGCGACAGGCCAGGCAAGAACAGCCGATACGCCCGGCAGCAATATTGAAATAATAATTTTCACAAGCCCCAGACACATTATTGCACCAACTATCGGCATAGTGAGAACCGTCCAGAACGCAGAGAGTAGATTGATATAATTGAAGTTTAGCAAAATTACAGGGGCAATCGGCAGCCACGCGGCAATGCCGGTCGCAAAGGAATCGATAGTCTTTTTGAATTTTCCATAAGTCATATTCAGCATAATTTTTGAAATGTGTTTTTGCAGCAGCAAAATTCCCATAACGCCTGCGTAAGAAAGCTCAAACCCGACATTAAACACATCAGCCGGGGCTATCAGACACCACAACAGTCCCGCCAGTGAAAGCGAATTGAGCGGATGAATTTTCCTTTGAAATAAATTGCCTGCGCAGAAAACCAGACCGACAAATATCGCACGTACCGCGGCCGGACGCGGCGGTACGACAATTAAAAACAATATCAAAAACACGGCGCACAAAATTGTTCGCCCCATATTTTTCAGACAGATAAATCTGCCCGCCCGCCAGACTGCGGCCAGCAGTATAGCCACGTGCATTCCCGACAGACTGATATAATGAGCAAGCCCGGTATGTTTGAATGCCTGCATCGTTTCGTTATCGATATTTTGTCTTATCCCCAGAACCAGCGCCGAGAGCATTGCATCTGTCTGGTCGGGCGGCTCGTCGCCGATAAGGGCTTTGCAGGCAAATGACTGCATAAGGGAAAAAATTTTGGCCGCAGCCGGTGTTTTGCCAGGAATGATTTGTACGCCCTGCATATTTTTCAGATGCGCCGCAAAATAGACGTTGTTCTGCTCCATATATTTTTTTGCGTCGAACTGGCCGGGATTGGACGCAGAGGCAAAACGCCGAATATTACAGAATGCCTGAAATAAATCACCCGGCCTGAAATCTGCGGAGGATTGAGGAATGTAAAATTTAATTTTGCCTGTGCATTTCTGCGGGCCTGCTGCGGTTTTTATTTCGAGAATTTTTGCATAAAAACTTATTGACTGCGAAACCGGGTATGAGCCTGCAAATCGCCATTGCTGCGGCAGCGATGCAATCGGCCGGGTTATAACCTTTGCCTTTATGTGCGCGTATGTTTCATCAGCGATTATATTTCTGATGTCGCAGGCCGCAGGGTGTGCATAAAAGGCGTATCTTGCCGCACCAAAGCAGAAAAAGGTAATCACGACGACTATAATGGCGTAAGCAGCACGCAGCCATACTTTGCGCACGAAAACCAGGCAGAATAATATCACACACAAAATAAACCATACCGCGATGTGGATTTTGAAATAATATTGAAAAGCGATGCCGATAATAAAAGGCGTCGTAAGCAGGGCAACAGGACAGTTTTTCAACAGCAGCTCCCCAAAACCCTGCTGGGGCTTCAATGCGTCAGGGTTGATACTGTTGTTGTACATTTGGGTATTTGGCGTAAAGAAACCCCGCGGACCGGCCGCGGCGCTAAAATACCGCTCATTTACATTCGCGGCTCTGATGCTGAATGTGCCTTCTTAATCGCATCTTTTCCCATATACGGCCGCAGGACTTTCGGTACTGTCACTGAGCCGTCGGCGTTCTGATAAAGCTCAAGAATCGGAATCAGTATTCGCGGCGAAGCGATTACCGTATTATTCAGGGTATGGCAAACCACATTCTTTTTCGTCTTGGGGTCTTTATATCGCAAATTCATTCTGCGGGCCTGAAATTCATGGAATCGGCTGGCAGAGTGCGTTTCGCCGTAGCCGTTGCGCGACGGCATCCACGACTCAATATCGAATTTCTGCACCTGGCCGCGGCCCAAATCTCCTGTACATACGTTCACAACACGGTAGGGGATTTCCAAAGCCTGCAAAACCGCTTCGGAATTACCAAGAATTTCCTGATGAAACCGTTTGCTCAATTCATCGTCATTTTGGCAGATGATGACCTGTTCGACCTTGTCGAACTGATGAATACGGTACAGGCCGTAGGTATCTTTGCCTGCTGCTCCAGCCTCCCTGCGGAAGCACGAGCTGAGACCTACAAATTTGGCCGGCAGTTGAGAAATATCGAGTATCTCACCCATATAATATGCCGTCAGCGGTACTTCGGCTGTACCTGCGAGATTCAACCCGTCGCGTTCCATTTGATAGGTTTGTTCTTCAGAGCCGGGAAAATAACCTGTGCCGCGCATCGCCTCATCGCGCATAAGCAAAGGCACGTACATCGGCTTGTATCCTTTGGCAATCATGTGATCCAGTGCAAATCGCAAAACAGCCCAGTGCAGCATAGCGGCGTCGCCTTTGAGGAAATAATTTCTCGTGCCGGCCAGTTTTACGCCGCGCTCAACGTCAATAATATCAAGCTCAATACCGAGCTGAATATGGTCTTTAGGCTCAAAATCAAACTGACGAATTGTTCCCCATTTGCGGATTTCGACGTTTTCAGTATCGTCTTTACCGAACGGCACTTCTGACGCCGGCGGCTGCGGTACGAGATTCATCAGCCGGTCGAACTGCGGCTGAAGAACCTTAACTTTTTCATTTATGGCGGACTCCTCGTCTTTTAATGCCGAAAGCCGGGCGAGCAGTTTTTGCTTTTCATCGGGATTTAGTTTCGGCAGCGATTTACTGAAAGCGTTTTTTTCGGTGCTGATGTCCTGAAGACGCTGCCTTGACTGTTTAATCTGATCGTCAAGTTTCAGCAGTTCGTCGATATCAACATCGAAATTTTTGACCTTTGCTGCGTCTTTGTATATTTGCGGATTTTCGCGAATAAGTTTTATATCAACCATAGAATAAACTCAAAAGTTAAAAGTAAAAAGTAAAAACTATTGGCTTCGCCTTTGGCGGATGTTTTTTTATTCAACGTATCTTTTCAGTATCAGCACGTCGTTTTGGCCGCCGAAACCGAAGGATTCGCTCATTACTATATCGACCTTTTTTTGCCGCGGCCGGTTTGGGATATAGTCCAAATCAAGAGCCGGGTCAGGGTCGTTGAGATTTGCCGTCGGCGGCAGAATATTATCCCGCAGTGCAAGCACGCACGTCATCAGTTCCGCTGCGCCTGCCGAGCCTATCAAATGGCCGAGCATTGATTTTACGCTGCTTACCGGAATATTATACGCAGCGTCCCTGAACGCTTTTTTTATTGCCAGAGTTTCAATTGAATCGTTTTCAACCGTGCTTGTGCCGTGTGCATTGATATACTGCACATCCTTATATGAAATACCCGCGTCTTTTATGGCCGCTTCGATTGCCGAAACTGCTCCACGGGCTTCCTCATGCATATCGGTTACGCGAAAAGCGTCGCAGCTTGAGCCGAAGCCGATAATTTCCGCTAAAATCTCAACGCCGCGTTTTTTTGCCGACTGCAAAGATTCGAGAATCAAAATCGCCGAGCCTTCGCCGATTACAAACCCGTCTCGTGATGCGCTGAACGGACGAGAGGCGGTCTGGTATTCATCGTTTCGCGTGGAAAGGGCGGTAAGACGGTTAAAACCCGTAATGCCCAGTGGATGGATCATCGAATGTGCGCCGCCGCTTATCATAATATCCGCCTGACCGCTGCGGATTATCATTGCCGCTTCGCCGATTGCCTGGGTGCTTGCAGCACATGCGGTAAGACAGCTTCTTGCCGGTCCGCGCGCACCGCAAAGATACGCAAGATGCGTCGCGGGCATATTCGGCTCCTGTTCCAGTTCGCGTTGAGCGTTCATTCTCGCTCGGGCGACCCTCGACCAGGCCGTCCAGTCCATTTGATTTGTCTGCGGATTCCAGGCGTCTATGATGGCCTTGAAGAAAAAATTATTGTCAACCGAGCCTTCGCCTGCACCGAGATATATTCCGAGACGTTTTCGGTCTATGCTGTCTTTTGGATTGTCGGTTTCTATATCTATTTTGGCTGCCCGGCAGGCCTGAACGGCTGCGCCTATGGCAAAAGCCGAGCCGCGATTGGCGTTTTTGTGAACATCATAACGCGATGTCCAGTCTTTGAGATTATAGTTTTTAACCTCGGCGCAGAACTGAGTAGGAAAGGTTGATGCGTCAAAGATGGTCGTTTTGGCAAAACCATGCGCACCGGTCAATATGCCGTTCCAGACGGTCTGCACGTCATGCCCAATCGGGCTGACTATTCCAAGACCTGTTATAACTACACGGTTTGTCATTTTAAATTTTAGATTTTAGATTTTGGATTAAATGAATCACTGATTTCACAGATTAACACGGATTTTTTGTTTTAATCCTGTCCTTTTCATTATGTTAGAGCCTTTAATATTACCGCGGCAGTCTGGCCGCCGTAAGTATATCCGCAGACCAAAGCATAGTTAATATTTTTTTCAACTGGTTTTGTGTTAATGTTCAGCCTGCAGCCCGCGGCCTTTTTTTCGCAGTTTTTAGCGGCCGGGATTTTGCCGTTTTTAATTATCATAGCCGCGATGATTATATCTAACGCGCCGGCAGCAGCTCCGGTATTGCTAAGCATCGACTTTGTCGGCAGGCAGGGAATTTTTTCTGCTGCGGCGCCAAGAGCGTTATAAATTGCCGTTGATTCTGCCGAATCGTCCGCAGCGATGCCGGTGCCGTGAGGTATTATCAAATCAATCTGCTGCGGCTTAACACCTGCGTCGGCGAGAGCGTTTTCGATGGCAATCTGAATACCCTTGCCGTCGGATTCGAGCTTTTCCCATTTCGGGCTTAAATTTGTGCTTTGGCCTGCGCCTGCAAATATCGCATAAATATCTGCATTGCGGTTTTTTGCATCGTCGAGTTTTTCAAGAATAACAAGTCCCGCAGCCTCGCCGAAAATGCAGCCGTTTGCATTTGCATCGAAAGGTCTGCATGCCGCATGCGGATTATCATTGCTTTTTGTATTTGCGCGATTTATCAAAATCTGGCGGGTATGAACCAGCGGATTGACCTTCGCCTCACCGCCGCCGGCAATAGCCAAATCGGCGTCGCCGCGGGCGATTATCTGAGCAGCTTCGTTTATCGATAAATGCCCGGCGACCTCGGCACAGATAATGTTGTTGCCGGGGCCTTGTATGTCGTGAATTATTCCAACGTGACAGGCGAGCATATTTGGAAGATATTTCAGCAGCCACAGCGGCGTAATCTGCTGCATTCCTTCACTGCCCCATTTATGCAGGTCGAATTCGCCATTGCTCACACAATTGGCCACCGCAGGTGCAATCTCACATAAGTCGCAGCTGATCAACCCGGCGCCAATGCTGATTGCCGTTCGGGACGGCCTGATTGTTATATTTTCCGGGTCAATCGCCTGAGTTTTATGCCCGGATGATTCAAACGCTTCCCAGGACGCAGCGACGGCGAGTTCTATATCGCGGGACATAAGTTTAATTGTCTTGCGCATGGCTTTGGGGACAAAATCACGCACATTAAATTCCGGCGGCGCCTGCCCTGCGATTTTGCATTCAAAATCAGACGGGTCGAACGCCGTGATTGTGGATATGCCGCAATTGCCCGCGCAGAGATTATCCCATAATTGTCTGCAATTTAAACCGAGGGGGCTTACGGCTCCAAGACCGGTGATGGCTATCTTTGGGCCGGTCATTTGCCGGTCTCCGCAGCCTTTTGATTTCTAAAGCCGCTGATAAGTGCGTCAAAAGTATCGGTGAAAACGAAATTTTCTTCCGGAAAGCGTTTGCCTGCAAGGTTCCGGTCGATATGGCTGAACATCATATCGATTTCCGCAACGACTTTATCCTCACAGGTAATTTTGCCTGTGGTACCTGCGGCCTCGCCGGATATCGATTCAAGCTGGGCATGAAATTTTATCGTATCACCCGGACGAACAACATCGAAAAATGCAGCCCTGCTTACTTTTGCCAGAATCACCTTTTCGCTGAAATTACGCGCTTCGCCCACAAGAATGCCTGCCGTCTGTGCCATGCCTTCAATCATCAGGCATTCAGGATGAATCGGATAGCCCGGCACATAGTCGTGAACATGTTCCTCGGCCAGAGTTACATTTTTCACAGCTACGGCGCTTTCGCCGCTTTTAAATTCGAGAAATTTGTCTATCCATATCCAACGCATGTATTTTCCTGACCAGGCAGTATTTATGCAGCGTTTTTGAGCTTCGTCTCAACATAATTGACAAGCGCACTTACCGTGAACAAATCGCCTATTTTATTTATGTCAGGGTCTTTGGCGAATTTTGACAAATCGGTATGCGGCATTAGCTTTCTCATCTCGTCAAGACCCTTTGATGTGAGCTTGCCGTTCTGAATAAATTCCTTGTTATTCATCAGACTTTCTGTAGGGAACAGTTCCTCCCGCGGAATCCTGATTCCAAATGCCTTTTCGAGCCTGAAAACAATATCGAGAAAATCTATGCTTTCTGCACCAAGGTCGGACATCAACGTAGCATCCGGCGTAACATCATCGTCGTCAACTCCCAGTGCATCAACGAGGACTTCCTGGATTTTACTTAAAACTTGTTCCCGTGTCATGGTCATAATAAAATTACCTCCGAGTGTATTTGTTTATTCCTTAATATCCGTGTGCTGGGTTAAAATTTTCCAGCGATTCTTAAAATTTTGAATAATCAGCCCGTCCGTAGTCGCCATTTTCGGGTCATTATCGGCCAAATTATAATGTTTAAGGCTGAATTTTGCCTCAACAATCGACTGCCCGTCCGCAATGCCCTCGGCTGTAAACGAACTTACATTCTGTTCAATAGCTTTGGCTGTGGCACGATAAACAATTTTCATGCCCGGCGCGGCAAAACTCTTATATTTTACATTTCTTGCCTGTTCCAGCAAGACCATACTATGTGCAAAATTTTCCGTTTTGCGTACCAGCCAGGCCGCTGATTCTATCATACCTTCGAGCAAAAGAACACCGGGCAGTACCGGAAAAGCCGGAAAATGGTCGCCCAAATATTCCTCGGCTAAAGATACGCTCTTGGAAGCGGATAGCTCCTTGCCAAGCACCAAATTCTCTATCTTATCAACCAAAACGAACTTCATAGTTCGGACATTGTAGTAATTACTCTTGTATTTTCCAGTTTTTTTTCTCTTTAGGGTATAGGGTATAGGGGATAGGGGATAGGATATAGGGGATAGGGCATAGTTAGCCCCCTGATTTATTCGGGGGGGTTCGGTATTTAACTCAAAAT
The DNA here is from genome assembly GCA_020721975.1 of Blastopirellula marina. GTDB lineage: Bacteria > Planctomycetota > Phycisphaerae > Sedimentisphaerales > UBA12454 > DYLR01. The sequence goes on from DYLR01000057.1 coordinate 7,529, forward strand.
CAAAAACCAAAAATCAAATATCAAAAACTAAAAACATTTAAAATACTAAAGTGCGAATAAAAACAGTACTAATCCGTATAAATCATAAATCCGTGGCAATATGCAGTTTCAATCCAAAATCCAAAATCCAAAATCTAAAATCTATTGGCCGCTGGTTATCGTTTTAGGGTCTTTGTTGTCTTCAATAGCTTGAATTTTGTCAACCCGTCTTTGGTGCCGGCCTCCGCTGAATTCGGTTGTGAGCCACACCTCGACCATTTTGCGAAGCACATTCGCCCCAAGCAAATCGCCCGACAGACAAAGTACATTTGCGTTATTATGTTCACGGGAAATCTTGGCATTAAGCTCGTCATAACAAAGTGCGGCCCTGATGCCTTTAACCTTGTTGGCGGCTATAGACATGCCTATTCCTGTGCCGCAAACTAATATTGCACGGTCGGCCTTTTTTTGCGATACGGCCAAAGCGGCATCATAAGCTAAATCAGGGTAATCAGCGGGAGCATCGCCTGTTACGCCAAAATCAATACATTCGTGTCCTAATTGAGCAATAATGGCCTTTATTTCCTCTTTGGCTTCGACTCCGCGATGGTCATTGGCAACAGCTATTTTCATTTAATCAGCTCGTTAATCCTATTATAAACAAGTTTTTTTATCATTTCTCCACATTCCTGATAAGCCTGCACTGTACCGCCTATTGGGTCAGGCACATCGCCTTGCGGATTCAGTAGAAAGCACTTTTGGGCGGCCTGCGGCCACAACTCCACAAGCCTGCCGCGATGTTCCGGCGTCATTACAAATATAAAATCCGCGTTCTCAATCAGTTCAGGCTCTACGGCTTTACTGCGGTGAGCGGATATATCAACACCCTGTCCGGCACAAAAAGCAACCGCTTCCGTGCTGGCCGGCGACCCAGTAATTCCCATAACTCCGGCGGAATCAATATCATACCCAATATCCTCAAGCCGGTCAACCGAAACCGAAAGTTTTTCCGCAAGGGCCTTCCGGGCAAAACCCTGCGCCATCGGACTGCGGCAGGTATTGCCGGTGCAAATAAACAAAATTTTTAAGGTCGCCAACTCTTTTAGCTGTGATTCACTAATAGCGCCACTCCTTAAAATTCGCAGACCTTTAGAGGTGATTTTAACTACAGAACTGTTTAATCTGTGCAGGCATTGCCCGGCATCGAGAATTATATCAATCTGCCCATCAAAATATTTCAACACCTGCCCTGCTGTAATCGCAGGGTCTTTGCCGGCAGGATTCGCACTGGGTGCCACAACAGGACATTTCACAGTACCGAGCAATTGCCGGGCAACCTCATCATCAGGACAACGTATCCCAATTGTATTATCACGACAAAGCGAATCTATAATATCTCTGCTAAATTTTTTTGATATTTTTTCAATATCGTTTTTGTCTATTTCAAAAATAATTGTAAGCGGTCCCGGCCAGAAGTGCCTGATGAGTTTATTAGCCTGTGGGGGAACATTGGGTACGTAATCGTCAATTTGTTCGGGTTTGCATATATGAAGAGTGTATCTTTTGTTCGGGTCTCTGCCTTTGAGATTATCAAGGCGGGACAGACTGGATTTTTCAACCCGGCAGGCTATACCGTAAACCGTCTCTGTTGGAAATGCTGCCAGCGAACCTTTTTCAATCGCTGCTGCTGCTGCTGCAACGGCATCCATATCTTTTTTGTTTAATGGCCTGCCAAGTCTGATAATCTCTGTTTGCATAACAAAAGAATACAGCAAAGAAGACATTTTAGCAAGGCATTGGATTGACAGGATTGATATTCCGGCTGTGAATTTGATATAATGCGTAAAGGATTATGCAGGCAGGGACGGCAATACCTTGAAAAATTTGTATGGCGGAGGTTATGTTATGAAGCGTACTGTCATTGTAATATTATTGTCGGCTGTTTGTCTTTGTCTTGGGGTAAATGAGCCGAAATCAGCATTGCAGCAAAAACTCGAAAAAGAAAGACTTTCTGCTCTCGAACAATATGTGAAAAGTCAATACCAGGCTATAGAATGGCAGTATCAGCGGGATATGAATCTTCTTGGGAAAAGAGCCGCTGATTTGGCAGAGCGGTTCGGTATCGAAAAAATTATGGCATGGGTCGAATATGCAGATACCCTAAGAGAAGCGAATTATAACAATGATTATACATGGAATGTAATTGAAAATCATAAATCAGTACCAATCTATAAATATATTGGCGGCAGGACATATTTTGTTGAGTTGTATCGAAGAGCCGAATTACGCGATGGTCTTGGCTTTAGATACCTGTTTGACAGGATGACGGATTTTCTTTCGAGTTATGAATCACAGTTAATAATCGAGGGTATTCTGCGTCAGGAGCAAAAAAGAAACAGTCGTAATCCTTTCAGCGATACGCTTGTTGACGAGGCCAAAAGACTTTTGAATATAATGAAGGAGTTGATAGCTGAAAAACAGCAGATTGAAACTCGCAGACTTGCAGCGATTGAGTCTGTTGAGTTTTATAATGCGGATATTAAAAAGCAGGTCGATTTGACTGTTGCGGGAATAGACGAACAAACCCGACAGTCAATCGGCACGGTTATCGCGATAATCGACGCAGACAAAACCCCGGGCGTTATGATAGAAGGTTTTGACAGGCCGATAGTTTATGCGGGAGAAAAACTCGGCGATGTGAAGGTCGTGGCAATTTCGCCTGGCAAAGTTATTTTCGGCAAAGGCCGGCGAACCTGGACGCAGAAAATCGGCCAGACACCTGAAAAATACTGGCAATGAACATTGAACATTTAACATTGTTTGGCCGATAACGCAGGCATCGGACTTTGCAGCCGGCTGCAATAGAGCGGGTTATTAGGATAGGCTCTAAACTACACCGTTGCAGGTCTCGGCAGGACGGTTATCGGTTTGGCGGCGGTAAACTTTATTGCGGGTTTGGCGGTATTGTCAGGTCTGTTTTTTTTTAACCCGGAGGTAGTGGCGTTTGTCCCGATAAGACGCAGTTTTTTATATCTTGCGTCCAGCAGATTATCAATTTTCATTCGTTTCAATTCGCGCACGGTTTTTATGATATACTGTTCAACGTTGTAAACCGTATCGTGTATGTTTCGATGCGCTGCGCCGAGCGGCTCTGCGATTACGGCGTCAATCAGGTCGAGCTTCAGCAGGTCTTTGCTGGTGAGCTTAAGAGCATCAGCGGCCTGCGGCGCAGCCGAGCCGTCCCGCCATAAAATTGCAGCACATCCTTCAGGGCTAATCACCGAATAATATGAAAACTCGAGCATTGCGAGTTTGTCTGCGACGCTTATGCCAAGCGCACCGCCAGAACCGCCTTCACCTATAACGATGCTTATAATCGGCACGCGCAGGCGGGACATTTCCATAAGATTTTTTGCGATTGCCTGTGCCTGGCCGCGTTCTTCGGCTCCGATGCCTGGATAAGCCCCCGGGGTGTCGATGAACGTTACAACCGGTATGCCGAACTTCTCGGCAAATCGCATTTTCAAAAGCGCCTTGCGGTAGCCTTCCGGGTGGGACATACCGAAATTCCGGGCGAGTTTTTCCTTTGTATCTCTGCCTTTTTCCTGGCCGATAATCATTACCCGTTCGCGCCCTATTTGCCCCAGGCCGCATATAATCGCCTTGTCGTCGCCGAAATTTCTGTCGCCGTGCAGTTCGCGGAAATCCTTAATCATCAAATTGAGGTAATCACAAAAAAGCGGCCTTTGCGGATGACGTGCCACCTGCACCGTTTGCCACGCCGAGAGATTGTCATAAATGCGTTTGAATTCTTCAACCTGCCTGCGCTGAAGATCACGAATCTCGGCGGAATAATCAATGCCCTTCTGCATACTTAATTTTTTAAGCTCTGCTATCTGGGCATCAATCTGCGATATTCCGCCCTCGAAGTCGAGATAATTTGTTCTCACACTGTTATTATTTATCTGGGACATTATTCGATTTTAGATTTTAGATTTTAGATTTTAGATTTTCGATTTGCAAAGGGATTATTATGGAAATATTAACAAGTTTCCCCCTTATGTTAAAGAAAAAAATTGACACACGGGGTGTTGTAAGTTAGCATTTAATATCCAAAATGGATATATGCATTTTTATAACGTCTTGAATATGAAGAATTTACGGCAGATAACTGTAATTGGAATGGGACTTTTAGGCTCATCTTTGACGCTGGCGGTGAGCCGCAGCAGCTCGAATGTGCGCACTGTCGGATACAGCCACCGTGCCGAAACGCGAGAGCTGGCTCGCAAAATGACCGTAGCCAGTGAGATAGCCGAGGATATCCCTTCTGCCGTAGCAGGCTCCG
>DYLR01000058.1 GCA_020721975.1 Blastopirellula marina
TGTTTTGGGCCGACATTCCGCGCGGAAAAGAGCAAGACGCGCCGCCACCTCTCGGAGTTCTGGATGGTCGAGCCGGAAGCAGCTTTCATTGATTTGCCCGGTCTGCTGGAACTGGCCGAAAATTTTGTGAGTTTTATCGTTGCCGAGGTTCTGAAAAACAATCGTCCGCAGCTTGAAACGCTTGGTGCGGATATTGCATCGCTTGAAAAAATCAAGCCGCCTTTTTACCGCATTACTTATTCCGATGCCGTTGACATATTAACCGGCGATAAGACTCAAAAATTCCTTGCCGAACAATTAAGCCTGTTAAAATCGCAAAAGGATAATGCGGAAAAGCGAATTGCCGAGCTTGAGGAACAAAATAAAGGCAGCATAAAACAGTGGCAGCGGCAGAAAAATGACGCGGAACTGATAGAGCTTCGCGGCGACATTGCAGAGCTTGAAGCAAAAATTGAAAACAATCCCAAACACGCCGGGCTTGCGGCAAATTTCATCTGGGGCAGGGATTTGGGCGGCTCGGACGAAACGATAATTTCACTAATGCACGACAAACCTGTCTTTGTTACGCACTACCCCAAAGAAGCAAAGGCCTTCTATATGCGAACCGACCGCAGCGACGACCGTGTGGTTGAAAATTTCGATTTGCTCGCTCCGGCAGGATTCGGCGAAATAATCGGCGGCTCTGTGCGCGAGGAAGATTACGACAGACTATTGGCGCAAATCAAAGAACACGGCTACAAAATAGAAAACTATCAGTGGTATCTTGACCTGAGAAAATACGGCACGGTGCCGCACGGCGGATTCGGACTCGGTGTTGAACGCACTATTTCCTGGATTACCGGAGAAAAGCATATCCGTATGTGCATCGCCTTCCCGAGAATGATGGATAAGATTTATTAGTCGTAATCAAGGAATACAATATTCTCCGGTTCAGCGACGACGTCCTTTCGCTGCGGGCTGAAAATTTTCCGTATCTCGCTGCTGTGTTTGCCTATCAGAGATTTAAGCTCGGCAGAACTGAAATTGCACATCGCCTTTGCACAATTGTTTATCATCACAACCGACCCTGCGCTGAAATGGCCGTGAATTTCGGTTATGCCGCTGGGCAGCAGCGATTTATGTTTTCTTATCGCCGCTACTGCGCCGCTGTCGATAATAACCGTACCTGCCGGCGTGCTGTTAAGAAGCCATCGCCGGCGATTGCTGAGTCTGCGTTTCGGTAAAAATATTGTGCCGATGTTCTCGCCTTCCATTATTCGGCTGATTACATTGCCGGCACGTCCGCAGGCAAGAACTATTCTGCAGCCGGCGTCGGAAGCAATTTGAGCGGCCCTGATTTTTGTTTTCATTCCGCCGACGCTGTGTCGGGAGCCTGCCGTGCCTGCGGAACTGATGATTTTTCCGTTAATCTCGAAAACTGCCGGTATCGGCTTTGCATCGGGATACTGCCGAGGGTCTTTGTCATAAAGTGCGTCTATATCCGTGAGCATAATCAATAAATCGGCGTCGATCTTGCTTGCCACAAGCGCGCTGAGCGTATCGTTGTCGCCGAATGTCGAGCCTATTTCCTCGGTTGATACATTATCGTTTTCGTTGACGACGGGAATTACGCCGATTTTAAGCAGTGTGTCTATCGAGTTTCGCAGATTAAGATATGTTTTGCGATTGTTCAGAACATCGGCGGTGATAAGCGCCTGAGCAACGGTGATGTTGAATTTTGCAAAGGCTTTGGAATATTCCTGCATCAGAATGGGCTGACCAATGGCCGCACAGGCCTGTCGCATATTTATCGCACAGGGATGTTCAGCGAGTTTCAGTTTCATTGCGCCGAGACCTATTGCACCGGATGTTACAATGATAACCTTTTTGCCGCTGCTGTGAAGTTTGGCTATCTCGGCGGCTATTCGCCTTATCAGGCCGCTGTCAACAGCCCCGTCCTTACTTAGCGTGTTAGTGCCTATCTTTATTACGATTCGTTTTACGTTCGCAAAATTGCGCATCGCAGTGCATTCTACATAAGGAACACAGAATCATAGAATTCAGAAATCAGAATGAAGAAACTCTTTTCTTCTGTATTCTGTGTTCTGTTTTCTATATTCTTTACTTTTGTTGCTGGTAATTGAAAGTTCTCCGGTCATTCGGATTTGGTCAATCGGTCATTTTTCCATATAAAATGAGGGTGCTGGGATTCGAACCCAGGACCTACGCATTAAAAGTGCGTTGCTCTACCTGCTGAGCTACACCCTCAAATAGTTTTCCGGGCGTTTATTTATCCGCCTGAATATGGCATTCGACAGGTTGTTTCTACCCGCGGGTTATCCGCTCACTTTACACTGAATTGAACGATATTGCAAGAAGATAAAGATTTCCCGCCGATGTATGATGTGTAATTCCGGACTGTTGTTATCCTCTCACAACGCCTTTTTTAAGAATGATATTGGCGTATAAAGCCTTTTCGCCGGTCGCAACAACGGCATAAGCCCTTTTTGCCCGTTCATAAAACTCAAATCTTTCCACCATATCAAAATCTATAAATTTATCGCCGTACACCCTGATTATGTCGCGGTATTTTTTCCATATTGCCGGTTTTGTTGTATCACCCGGCACAACCTGCATCAGTGCAACAGGTCTGTCAACATACTCATCCAGCGGCAACAGCGGTAATATCGCTTCGAGCATATCGCATACGCCGTGTCCGTCGGCACGCAGAAGTCTTTGAGCAACAGTTGCAGCCGGAAAATTTCCGTCGGCAATTACTATTTCATCGCCATGCCCCATCTCGGCAAGCGTCTTCAGCAGTTCCGGCGAAATAATTGACGGTATATTTCGGAGCATTTTTTAGTTTTTGAATTTGTATGTAAGCAGTTTGTAAACTAATTTTGCCGCCAAAAATTCCGACGGCGCACTGGCAAGGTTCGGACAAAGTTCAACCACATCGCAACCGACAACATTCCTTTGCTCAAAAACCGCCCGCAGAAACCTTATTACCTGATACCATCCCAGTCCGCCCGGTTCGGGCGTACCTGTGCCGGGCATTATCGACGGGTCAAATACGTCAAGGTCGATAGTTATATAGACGTTTTTGTTCATCAGTGAAATCGCCCTGTCGTACCAGGCCGTGCTGTCATGGATATGCTCGGCCATAAACATCCTGGCCGGGTCATATCGACCCTGTTCCTCAATACACATACTGCGAATACCCACCTGAACAATATCAGCCAGTTCCATTGCCCTGGACATAACACATGCGTGGTTGAATTTTGTACCGTGATATTCCGGCCTCAAATCGCCGTGTGCGTCGAGCTGCAGAATGGTCAGATTTTTAAATTTTTCGGCAACTGCCCTGAATGCTCCGATGCTGACGGAGTGCTCGCCGCCGAGCAAAATCGGAAATTTGCCTTTATTCAGGTGTTTTTTGACGACCGCTTTTACCGCAGCAACCATTGCATCCGGACTTGATTTTTCGGTTACGGGCTTTTCGAGATACACGCCGACTTTATAGATTTCACTGCCGGTTTCGATGTCATAGGTCTCCATATTGGCTGCGGCGGCAAGCAGTGCCTCCGGGCCTTTGTCGGCTCCTTTAATCCATGTGCTGGTTTCGTCATAAGGTACAGGCACAATAACTGCCGCGGCGCTTTTACAGCGGGCATATCTGCCGGGAATGTCGGCAAAGGTCATTTTGCCGGCCCTGTACTTTTCAACAAAGGATTTGTTCATAGCCGCTTACTCGAAGATAAACACAGCGATGGCGACCGTTGTCGTCCACAGACCTTCCTGTCCGCGGGCGGCCTGGGTGATGTTGCTGGTGCGGATAATCATGCCGCTTTGCTTATAAACCTGTTCCTTTTCCCGCCATGCCTTGTCGGGGTCAACTTCCAGCCCCAGCGTCGTACCGAGCATACTGGCCGCCAGGTCTTCCGCCAAATCGCCCGCCTGCTGTTCGTTCTTTCCGTGGCCGTGCACCTCGCTTAAATAACCCCAGTTGTTTTTATCCTTCGGCAGTGCAACGCCAATCGACGATGCAATCAGTCTGCCGTGTTCATTTGTATCGGACCGTGCCATTACGCAGAAACGTATCGAGCCGGGGCGAAGGTATTTAAGGCCTTCCTTGACCGATACCAATTTACACTTTGGCGGCAGAATGGACGATACCTGCACAAGGTTTTGATTGGCTACGCCTGCCTTGCGAAGCGATTCCTCGAAACTCTTGAGCTGGTATTTGTGTCTGCCGACGCCTTTGGTTAGAAACACCCTTGTCGGAACATGGCTTAGCATTTCCTGTAAGCTCCGTAAAACCATATATATTTTTTACCGTTTTGAAACATAAAAACGTGATTATAAAACAACCCTGCCCTGCGCCAAAAGAAATATGCCGGAAATTTCAAATATTTTTAAATTTTTTACACAGAAGTTAGACTTTTTGGTCCGACCCGGGATAAAGATATTCCGGCACACGGCGGATTTTCCCCTGGCTGTCCACACAGGCAAGATAAGTGTATCCCTCGGCCAGCAGCAGGCCGGTTTCGGGGCGGTACAGTTCATAAATATGCTCCACTTTCGATGCGGACACTTTACCGAGCTTTGTAATCAGTTTGAGCTTTTCATCATAAAATGCCGGCCTGCGATACCGCACATGCAACTCTGCCACAACCATAAACTCGCCTGCCTTCTCCATATCCCTGTACGCAAGACCATTTGCCCGCAGCAGCTCTGTCCTGCCCATTTCGAACCATACCGGATAAACACTGTGGTGAACCACGCCGGCCTGGTCGGTTTCACAATATCGCGGAATAATCTCGATTTCACAGCAGACAATATTAGAGCAATCAGGAAACTTCATCGTGAACTCCACCAAACAATTGATACGAAAAACCGGAATTTTGCCCTATTTGCGAACATTTTTCAAGAAATCTATTAGCAAAAACCGAAATGCAAAATATACGGCTTTCTGCGCGCAAAGACCAATATCTATTTAAAAAACAAAGAATTAGCGGAACTAAATTTCAGCTCTGTGAAAATAGGCTAAGTTTTATTGACTTATAAAACCAGATATGGTAAAATGAGCTAACCTGATGGGGCGGGTGTAAAGCTCTGGTACGATTGAAGTTAAATCGAATGAGGATAGAGGTCATTAAAGATGAAACTTAGCCTTAAAAGTCTTCTGCTGATTCTGGTTTTTGCTGGTGTATCTTTCGTCATTAGCGGTTGCCATGGCCTTGGCGAAACGAGTTCTGAACACTCTTACGACATCAAACGTCAGATGGATATAGAGAATCAAATGCTCGTTGATGACTGGGATGCTATATGGCAGAAAGACCAAACATCCAGACTTAGCCGATATCACGTCAGATAATGGGCGATGGTTTAACGCTGAGCCTGGAATAAGATAGAATGTAATTCGCAGATAGCAGGTAAGGCGTTGAATAGTTTACTGGAATATTTTCAAAGAATTGCCCACAACAATCCTCTTGTTATAGCCGTTGAGCTGCTGCTTATCGGTTTGTTCGTTTACTGGGTTGTAAGTTTTCTTGAGGGTACGCGAGGAGAAAGGCTTTTCCGCGGCGTTATTACGATTCTTTTCATAGGCACATTACTGGTAAGTTTGACTGCCGAGCGGTTCGGACTTGAACGCATTCGTTTTCTCTATCAGAATTTTCTGCTTGCCGTTTTGATTATTGCCGTGGCGGCATTTCAGCCGGAACTTCGCCGTGCGCTTATACGTATAGGTCAGGCGGGCTTTCTCAGCGGCTCGTCGAATCAGCTCACTATCAGAATAATTGAGGAGCTTGTCAACGCAATAAATGAAATGTCCGCCGCTCATATCGGCGCTATAATTGTTTTTGAACGCAAAGTGCCGCTGGGCGAGTTCGTCGATACCGGGGTGAAAATCGACTCAAGGATAACGTCCGATTTGCTTCGCACAATTTTTTATCCAGGCTCGCCTCTGCACGATATGGCCGTTGTAGTACACGGCGACAGGATTATCGCTGCCCGCGTACAATTGCCGCTGGTCGAGCTTGGCAGCGTACGCGGCTCGGAACTCGGTTCGCGCCATCGCGCCGCAATAGGAATTTCCAACACATCGGATGCGCTGGTGATAATCGTGAGCGAGGAAACCGGCATCGTAAGCATTGCCGAGGACGGCATACTCGAACGCCATGTAAGCGAATCAAGACTGCGCAAGAGACTTAACAGCGCATTCGGCGAACCCCGTTCATTTGCCGACAGATTCAAAAAGCCGCGCTCTGCCGACAAGGCCGATGTGGCGACGGAAGAAATGTAAAATTTATGGTTGATAAGATAAGAAAAATTCTTTTGATTTGTTTTATTACCGCACTGATATGGGTCTGGGCTGACCTGGCTCAGACCGACACACTGCGCAATCAGAACATTACCATCAAAGACACTACGGATAATCCGAAACTGCTGATTAAATTTGACAGTGAACCGCGGATTAAGGTGAGCTTCAGCGGCCCTGTTTCCAGGATTCAGGAATTGCTGAATAAAATAGAATCCGGCGATTTTAAGCTTGAAATTCCGTTTGACGCCGAACAGCAAAATATGTCCGAACCGGGCGAATATGACCTGGAAGTGCTGCCTTTTTTGCAACAGAGCCGTAAAATAAGCGAGCTTGGTTTGAAAGTGGAATCATGCGACCCTTTGCGTCTCGGCGTAAGGGTGCTGGGGTTGGTGGAAAGAGCCGTTAAAATCGAATGCCTTGACGAAAACGGCATAGTAATACCCGAGGTGGTAATAGAACCTTCATCGATAAGTATGACTGTGAGAAGCGATATGCCCGCAGAGCAGCCCGCGACAATCAGACTTACCGCCCGCGAGCTTCGCCAGGTAAGACAGAATCCGATTGAAAAAAAGCCGTCCATTGAGATTATGCCCGGCAAAATTGTCACCGCCGAGCAGTCGGTGAGTGTTCATTTGCCTGAGGAACAGAGCGATTTAATGCCTGCCACTTTATCCGGCGTACTGGGTTATATCGTATCAGCCAACTGGAAAGCCACACATGATATTGTCGTGAAGAACTTAACAGACCTTGCGACTATTCAGGTTCGCTGCACAAGCGAATCCCGCCAGGCCTATGAAGCCCAGACTTATGAAATACTGCTTGAAATAAGAGATGAAGACCTGCAAAAGACCGGCGAAATTACACGCGAGGTAATTTATAATTTCCCGCAACAGTATGTTGAATCGGGGCAAATAGACCTTGCCCAACCGCCGGCAATTGCGAGATTTGAATTAGTTCCCCAAGCATCGGCTTCGCCCGCAGCTCCCGCATCAACCAAAACACCGGTTTTGACTCCTGTTACGCCGACAGTGCCTGTGCAGCAGTGATTCTGTGGAGATTTTGGATTGCAAGTTTCGGATTTAATCAAAGATTGACTTTTACGGCAAATGAGGCTAACATTCCCCATTTACCTTTATCGAGGATTTTTACCAATGACCAACATAACCCTGATTACCGGAGACGGAATAGGGCCGGAAATTGCCGAGGCTGCCCGCAGATGCGTCGATGCCACCGGTGCAAAAATACACTGGGAAATAGCCCGGGCCGGCATTGATGTAATGCAGCGGGAAGGCACTCCTTTGCCGCAGGATACCATTGATTCGGTGCAGAAAAACAAAATAGCCCTGAAAGCCCCGATTACTACGCCGGTCGGCACCGGCTTTCGCAGTATAAACGTATCACTGCGTCAGATGTTCAATCTTTATGCCTGTCTTCGTCCCTGCAAAAGCTATAAAGGCGTCCACAGTAAATATGCGGATATTGACCTGATAATCGTCCGTGAAAATACCGAAGACCTGTATGCGGGTATTGAATACCAGAAGGGCAAAGACGACACAGCCGAGCTTATCGACTGGCTCAACAAACACAGCAGCCGTAAAATCACGCCCGACAGCGGCATAAGTATCAAGCCGATATCCGTTGCCGGTACGCAGCGTATAGTAAAATTTGCCTTTGAATACGCCCGCAGGATGAATCGCCGCAAGGTAACATCTGTGCATAAAGCCAACATTATGAAACACACCGACGGTCTTTGGCTGGAAGTAAGCAGGGACGTCGCAAAGCAGTACCCTGACATTGAGTTTGAGGACCGTATTATCGACAATATGTGTATGCAGCTTGTGCAGAAGCCGGAGATTTACGATGTGCTGGTGCTGCCGAATCTTTACGGCGATATAATCAGCGATTTATGTGCCGGGCTTGTGGGCGGTTTGGGGGTTGCGCCCGGTGCAAATATCGGCGACAAAGGCGCGATATTCGAGGCCACTCACGGCAGTGCGCCGAAATATGCCGGCCAGAACAAGGTTAATCCGTGTGCTTTAATACTCAGCGCTGTTTTGATGCTTGAGTATATCGGATTGCAGGCGGAGGCACAAAAACTCGAAAAGGCCGTTGCTGCGGTGATAGCCGAGGGCAAATATGTAACTTACGACCTCAAGGACGACCGCAACGACCCCACGGCTGTCGGCACAAGCGAAATGGCGGACGCGATAATCGAAAAAATCAGGACATGAATGGGTAGTAGATAGTATGTAGTAGGTAGTAGGTAGGAGGTAGAATAGGAATTTACGTTCTTATATTCTACCTTCTATATTCTATATTCCATATTCTACCTTCTAATATTAAAAAAACGGGAAATTTCGCCTGTGAGTACTATACAAAATCTCATTTCCGTTATTGGCGGCCGGCAGAAAAATAAACCGGCGTACCTGGTTCTGGTGTCGCTTTCAAAAATTTACGCTTTTATAGTATGGGTGAGAAATAAACTGTACGACAAAGGCTTTTTGCTGAAGACTTACCGGGCAGATGTGCCTGTAATTTCTGTCGGCAATCTGACTACCGGAGGCACCGGTAAAACGCCGCTGGTGATATGGCTGTGTAATTATTTAACCCGCAGCGGATATAAGTGCGGCGTGCTTACTCGCGGTTATAAGCTCAGGAAGTCCGGCTTCAGCGATGAGCCGGCAATGCTCGCCAAGGCCTGCTCTGAGACGACGGTCATTATTGAACCTGACCGCGTTGCAGGTGCGCAAAAAGCCGTAAAAAACAGCCTCTGCAATGTGCTGGTTATGGACGACGGCTTCCAGCACAGAAGACTTCGCCGGGATATTGACATTGTGGCAATAGATGCAACCGAACCGTTCGGCTATGACCGTTTACTGCCTGCCGGTCTTTTGCGCGAGCCTGCAAGCGCTCTTTTTCGCGCCGATGCGGTTGTAATCACCAGATACAATCAAAGTTCGCCGGAACAGATCGCCAAAATCAGACAGGCAGTCCGGCAGTACAAACCGGACATTCCTGTTGCAATGGCTGTGCATAAGCCGGCAAGGGTGCATATAATTAAAGGGCCGGAAATCCCGCTTGAACAGTTGAGCGGCAAAAAGGTTTACGCATATTGCGGCATTGGCAACCCGGCAGCATTTTTCAGTACGCTCAAACAGCTCGGGGTGCAGGTTGTCGGAGAAAAATGCTTTGCCGACCATCATCATTATACGCAGGCGGATGTGCAGAATCTTTATGAACAGGCCAAATATCTCGACGCCGATATCGTGCTTGGCACACAGAAAGACTGGATTAAAACTGCGCTGCTTTGTGTTGAGCGGTTTGATATAATTTTTGCGTATCTTGTGGTGGAACTGGAATTCGTCGAGGGACAGGATATAATACAGAATCTGATAGACTCGACTTTGCAAAAGAAAAAAAATGGATGATAAACTGTTAAAAGCGGCATCGAGCCTGGGGTCGCCGACAATACTGCTGGTCGGCGATTTTATGCTCGATGGTTATATATATGCCGACGCCTCGCGGATAAGTCCTGAGGCGCCTGTGCCTGTGCTGAAAGTGGTCAGAAAGGAATTTAAATGCGGCGGCGCAGGCTCTGTGGCGGCGGATATTATTGCCCTGGGCGGCAGGGTAATCTGCGTCGGCTGTGTAGGACAGGATGAAGCCGGCGAACAAATTATCGGCAAACTCGCTTTTTTGGGGGCTGATGTTTCGGGAATAATTAAAATTGCCGGCAGACCCACCACCGTAAAACAACGGTTTATAGGTCTTGCCCAGCACCGTCATCGCCAGCAGCTTATGAGGGTCGACGAGGAAACCGATGTGCCGCTTGGCGAGGAACAATATCAAAACCTGCTGGGGTTATTTGAAAAACATCTTTCCTCCGCCAAAGCGGTTTGCATTCAGGATTATAATAAAGGAATGCTTGAAGAGGGCTTTTGCAGAAAACTCATTGAAAAATCGCGGTCAGCGGGTAAAAAAATTCTCGTTGACCCTGCTGCTATAAAAGATTATTCCAAATACTGCGGCGCTACGCTTATAACGCCGAACCGCAGCGAAACGGCCCGGGCAACAGGAATTGAGATTGATTCACAGGGCACCGCAAGCCGGGCGGCACAAAAGCTGCAGCAGACGCTTAATCTCGAAGCGGCGGTAATTACGCTTGACAGGGATGGCGCATGGCTTAAAACAAAAGACATTGACCAAATCGTGCCTGTGAGACCGAAAGATGTTTATGATGTAACCGGAGCCGGAGACGTAGTGCTTGCAACGCTGGCGGTAGCCCGGGCGTCCGGGCTTGACTGGCTGACTTCGGTTGAGCTGGCGAATATTGCCGGCGGGATTGAAGTCGAAAAATTCGGCGTAGCGACCGTAGGCATCGACGAAATAATAAATTCGATAATAGGCCCTGCACGCAAAATACAAATCGCCGAGACTCTCGCCGTTGAACTGGAAACGCTGCGCAGGCAGGGCAAAAAAATCGTCTTTACCAACGGCTGTTTTGACGTCCTGCACAGGGGGCATACCGAATATTTGAATTTCTGCAAAAAACACGGCGACGTGCTTGTGGTGGCGATTAACACCGACGAATCGGTTAGAAAAATCAAAGGTCCGCAAAGACCGGTGAATAATCAGCACGACCGTGCGGTAGTGCTGGCGTCGCTTCAGTGCGTAGATTATGTAACCTTTTTTGCCGACCCGGACCCGCTGAATATTATTATGCGAATCAGGCCGGATGTGCTTGTCAAGGGCGAGGACTGGAAGGACAAAGGAGTTGTGGGACGCGAATTTGTTGAATCTGTTGGCGGAAAGGTAATTCTCGCGCCGCTTGTTGACGGGAAAAGCTCAACCGATACGATAGAAAAGATAAAAAATTCCATCCGGTCGGAAAGTAAGGTGCAGCATGGCGCATAAGGCCGTATTTCTTGACAGAGACAACACGCTGATTGAAGACCCCGGCTACATAAATGACCCCTCGCAGGTCGTACTTTTGCCTAGTACGGCTGACGCTTTGCGCAAACTGCGTCAGATGGG
This sequence comes from Blastopirellula marina, assembly GCA_020721975.1. Taxonomy (GTDB): domain Bacteria; phylum Planctomycetota; class Phycisphaerae; order Sedimentisphaerales; family UBA12454; genus DYLR01. Next base: position 11,339 of record DYLR01000058.1, read on the forward strand.
CTATAAACTGGTGGTTGTTTCAAATCAATCGGCAGTAGCTCGCGGCATAGTAAGCGAACAGGTGCTTGAACAGATACATCAAAGGCTGCGGGAACTGCTTGCCGAGGAAAATACGGGTCTGGATGCGATTTACTATTGTCCGTTTCACCCCGATGGAGTAATACCGAAATACCGGCGTGAAAGTGATTTGCGAAAACCCAGGCCGGGAATGCTGTTCAAGGCCAAAGACGATATCGGCATTGACCTTGAAAATTCCTGGCTTATCGGCGATGCGTACAGGGATATAGCCGCAGGGAAGGCGGCAGGCTGCAAAACGATTCTGATAAAAACTGAAAAAAGCGCAATTG
>DYLR01000059.1 GCA_020721975.1 Blastopirellula marina
CGGCCAGTTCGCCCCTCGACGGCAGCTGAAAATCCTCGTAATGTCCCGGCACAAACTCACCGTTGAGTGCTTTCTTGAATATACGCACGCGGATAATGGGCGGTTTGGCGGCGTCTGTGCTGAAATCACAGTTATCGTGCTGGGTGAGTTCCACCCGCCAGTCCTCGCTTATAAAAACAAGCGCCTTGCCGGTGAACACCGACATCGGAAAATAATCGTATAATTGTTTTAATACTTCCATTTTTTAAGTACAATTCTAACAGTTCTGCGCCATTATTTCAAACAACCAATAAGTTCCGAAATTTCACTTATGCCGTGCGAAATCAGCCATTTTTCAATGCCCGCGATAATTCCTGTCGCTGCTGTCGGGCACAGGAAATTTGCCGTACCGACAAACACCGCCGAGGCGCCTGCCATTATAAACTCCAGTGCATCGCCGGCATTACATATTCCGCCGCCGCCGAGTATCGGTATAGCGGCAGGGCGGGCAACTTCATTATAAACTTTATTGACCATATAAATCGCAATGGGTTTTATTGCCGGCCCGCTCAAACCGCCTGTGCGGTTGGCCAGTACCGGTTTTCGGGTCTCGATATCGACAGCCATTGCCGTGAAAGTGTTCACAAGGCTCAGGGCGTCAGCTCCATTTTCTACAGCCGCACGAGCCGTTATGGATATATCCGTTACATTCGGCGTGAGCTTGACGATAAGGATTTTATTACCCGCTGCTTTACGAACGGCCTTTGTGATTTGCGATACCGCTGCCGGGTCTGTGCCGAAGGTAATGCCGCCGGCTTTTACGTTGGGACAGCTTATATTCAGTTCAAGCCCCGCAATTTGATTTTTATCCGCCAGCCGTTCCGCAACGCAGATATAATCTTCAATAGTTCTGCCGGCAATATTCACGAAAAAAGGCGTTTTGAAGTTTTGCATCAGCGGCAGTTTCTCTGCGATAAAACGTTCGCAGCCGATATTCGCAAGACCGATTGCGTTGAGCATACCGGCATCGGTTTCGACTGTTCGCGGCGTGTCATTACCCGGTCTGGGCAAGGGGGTGATGCTTTTTGTAATGAACCCGCCCAGTGCGTTTATATCAATAAAATCGCTCAACTCATCAACATATCCGCACGTGCCGGAAGCGACAAATACCGGATTTTGCAGCGTGAGTTTCGAGAATTTTACGGATAAGTCGGTTTTCATTCCCAGACCACCTCCCGCGAATCAAATACCGGCCCGTCCTTGCAGCACAATTTATAAATTTTTTCTCCGTTCGGACAACAGCATTTCACCGCGCAGCTTTGACACAAGCCCGTGCCGCAGGCCATATTCTGTTCAAGGCTTACCTGGCAGTCTATGCCGTAATCAGTCGCCAGGTCGGCAGCAGCCTTGAGCATTAGTTCCGGCCCGCAGGCGTAAATAATTGCATCTGAAGGCTTAATTTTATTTGCATCGAGCCATTTTCGCATGCATTCCGTCACGAACCCCTTAAATCCAGCCGAGCCGTCATCAGTCGCCGGCAGCGATTTGACAGCATATCTGGAAAATTCCCTGATAGAGAAATCCGGTTTATCCGAAACTTTAGATATGTCAATGTCAAAATATGGCAAATCAGTTATGGTTTTCGCACCGGCAAATGCCAAAACCTCGATATTTTTGTGCTTTTCCCTAAGGTACCCCGCCAAATGTTGAAGCGGGGGCGCGCCCATTCCGCCGGCAACAAGCAGGGCAAGTTTTTTACCCGCGGGAACAAAAAATCCCCTACCCAAAGGCCCAATAAGGCTTATCCGGTCGCCTTTTTCTGCCGTGCTGAGCCTAAGCGACCCCGGACCGACTATACAATAAAGAATGTCAAGAAGAACAGCCTCTGCATCAGCTATATCGCTAATCCCTGCAAGGCTTAACGGCCTTCTCAAAATAACATTTCTCTTCGCCGAATTTACCAATTCGTCCGGTATTAACTCGGCAGGGGGAATGCGCAGGTTGCTTACGTCAAACTGCGCAAATTGCCCTGGTTTTGCGACTCGAAAAACCTGTGCGGCAGTACCTTCGAGGCGAAGAGTTAATCGTCCGAATTTGCCGGACCGCAAAATATTGCTTTCTACTGTCGCGTTGTACGGACCTTTTTGTTGCGTAGTTTGCGGGCGGTGCATAAATTTCTCGAATGTTTTTGTAAGTCCTTTGCGCAAAAAAACTTCCGGAACATTCATCCACTGACATTCCGGAAGTGCGCCACGGCTGGAAAGCCGCAAAAACCAAGTATATTCAGATGGTCTAAAACCGATTGATTCAAACCGCCGCCGAGTATAGCATTGCCCGTTTGGCTTGTCAAACAAAACAAAATAAAATGTTGAACAGGAAAGATTAAAAAAACTTAACATATTGACAAATAAGAAGTTATGGTTCAATTGCTGTTCAACAGGCACAATTGCTGCTAAAAAATGTTGAAAAATTCTCACAAAGCCTTATATAGTGGCTCGCAATTAAATTATGATGAATCCCAAAAAATTAAAGACCGTAAATATTTTGTCGTTGCTGTTTATTCTGCTGCTGTATGTTTTTACCGCTGAAGCTCAGCTTTCCTGGCGTATTGAGAACATTATTACCCGTAAAGACCTTGCCAAGGTTGATTTTGCGATACTCATTGTTGATGCCCAAAGCGGCCGGGAACTGTATTCACACCAGCCCCGCAAGGCAATGATACCCGCATCGAATATGAAACTTGTATCGACCGCACTTGCGTTGCGAATGCTCGGTCCGAAATATTCTTTTGATACAACGGTAGGATATTATCAGAATAATTTGATAATTTTCGGCGGGGGAGATCCTCTCCTCGGCGGCGCCGACTCCGGAAAATCTGCACGGCAAGTAATCGATGAGATAGCCGGGGCGGTAATGCAGAATGGTATTACCGATATCAACTCCATTATTGTGGATACGTCGATTTTTGACGGGCAGGTTGTGCATCCTTCGTGGCCTGCCGACCAGCTCAACCGGTCGTATGCCTGTGAAGTAAGCGGCCTGAATTTCAATTACAACTGCGTACAGATAACCGCCAGTAATAATGCCGGCAGGGTGATACTCGAGCTTGAACCGCAAACGGATTATCTTTCAATCAATAATACCGTCAAGCCGCTCAATAAAGGTGAAAGCGCAATAGGCTCATACCGCAGTCCGCGTCCGAATGAAATAACCATATTTGGAAAATGCAACAAAACAACTTCTTTTGAGCTTGCCATCGAGCAGCCGGCAGGTCTTTTGGCGTCAATGCTGGCGAAAAAACTTGCGGACTGCGGCGCTGCGTCCTCCGGTATAACGTTTACTGTCGGGCAGTATTCGGGACCAAAACCAATGCTCATCTGCAAATTTCAGACTCCCATTGCAGCTGTAATAAAAAAATGCAACACCGACAGTCACGGCTTGAGCGCCGAATGTCTGCTGAAGGTCTGTGCCGCCGAAAGGCACGGCAGACCGGGTTCCTGGTATGTCGGCACCCGTATGTCCGGCGTTTATCTCTCCCGGCTTGGCGTAGATTCATCCGAATATGTAATAAACGACGCAAGCGGTCTCAGTAAACTCGACAGATTAAGCCCTAATGCGATTGTTGCCGTTATAAAGGATATTTACGGCGAACCGGCATTCAGAGATATATTTGTTAAGTCACTTGCCGTATCAGGCGTAAGCGGCACGATTGAGCGGTACTTCAGAGATGAAAAATACAGCGGCAAAATATTCGGCAAGACAGGCTATATCGCAGGCGTAAAATCTTTCAGCGGAATTTGCAGAACATCTTTGGCCGGCGACATTATCTTTTCCATCATTACCAACAACGCCAACGGCAACACGCGCCCGGCCATCAATGAAATAGCTTCGGCAATAATTGACGAGTACGACTCTGTTGGAAAGTAATTGCAGTCCGAAATACGCCCTCCGGAAAAATTATACGGCAAAGTCTTCTCCTGTAAACTTTCGCACTTTTATTAATGTTTTAATACTCCAACGCTATTTGTAATATGGAAACGAAACAGCCTAAAAATCCGAAGCACGAAATACGAAATACGAAACAAATTCAAAATTCCAAATTAGAATAACCAAAACAAAGACTCCGGTGTTTCGGGTTTTTGTTTTGAACATTTTAGTACTGTGTCATAGCTAATAATATGAAGACAGGTCTGTTGTCCGCGGTTTCAATCCAAAATCCAAAATCCAAAATCTAAAATCCAACACGGTTTACTGCTTGGAATTGGGCGTCAGCACGCCCAGTTCAACGAGAGCATTATAAGCGGCCTGTTGCTGGGCGTCTTTTTTGTTTGTTCCCCACGCACTTTTGAAATGCCTTGTGCCTACGACCACGGCAGTCTCGAAACATTTATTATGGTCCGGACCCTTTTCATCGAGCAGCTGATATTCGACCGTTTCCGCCAGTTGGCTCTGGGCGTATTGCTGGAGCAGAGATTTATAATTTTCCTGATGTTCCTCAGCGTCGGCCTTGTCGATAAGCGTGCCAAAAAGGCTTAAAATAAACTTCCGTGCCTTTTCCAGTCCGGCATCGAGATAAATCGCCGCTATAATAGCTTCCAGCGCTCCTGCTGCAAGCGAACCGTTCAGAGCCGCATTATGTTCCATCCCCGGACCTACCCGCAGCCATTCGTTCAAACCGAGCTGGGCGGCGATTTTGGCGCAGGTCTTGCGGGAAACAAGTCTGCTTTTAATCTTGGTCAAATCTCCTTCGAGATAGTGCGGGAATCTTTCAAAAAGCGACTGACAGACCACCAGACCAAGCACGATGTCGCCGAGAAATTCGAGTCTTTCATTGCTTTGCAGCCGGTTATCCGCAGCCGAGGCGTGCATAAGAGCCTCGGTAAGCAACGATTTGTCGGCAAATTTATGCCCAAGTTTTTCTTCTATACTGTTTATAATATCCTGGTCCATATTCCAGCAGTGCCGTTATACCCGCATCTGAAGTGAGAAGTCAGCCGCCGGTCTGCATTTGCAGTCCGGCAAGAGCGGTAAAATGGTCATCAGCAAATTCAAACAGCTGCTCAACCCCGGCCACGGTGAATACACCGGCCAGTCTTTGGTTCACCCCGCTCAAAACAAGTCTGTGGCCGACATCTTTTAATACCTGCCTTAGCCGCAGCAGCGAGGCTATATTAGACGATGTTACAAGTTTTATATCCGTAAAATCTACCACGACATCGCAATTGCCCTGTTCACAGGCAACCTCGGTTACCGTGCGGAGTTCTTCGCTCATTTGCGGCTCATTTTCAAGATTCACAAGCACGATATTATCAGACCAGTTTTGAATGCCCACTTTTATACTCCTTCATCGAGTGTCTGCTTGTAATTATCGGCATTGGAAGGCAATATAATTAAATACCAGACTAAAAATTCCTTATTTGTCGGCACGGAAATCCAGGCTATATTTTAACATAATAACTTCTTTTATGCAATTGCCCGCCGAAAACTATATCGCAATCCATGGAAAGGCTTGACATATCCTGTTTTTCGTGGAATGATTTTCCAACTGCTGCAAAATGAATGAATTATAAGGATATTATATGCTCACAATAGTTTTGCTTACAATCTCGAATATTTTTATGACAATCGCGTGGTATGGCCATTTGAAGTTCAAGTCTTATCCGCTTTGGATTGTGGTGATTGCAAGCTGGCTGATAGCATTTGTTGAATATTGCTTTCAGGTGCCGGCCAACCGTATCGGCCACGCACATTTTACGGCCGCACAGCTTAAAACTATTCAGGAAGTGATAACGCTTGTGGTCTTTGCTGTATTTTCGGTTACATATTTACACGAGCAGTTCAAATGGAATTATCTGGTAGGTTTCGCATTTATCGTGCTGGCAGTTGTGTTTATATTCTTTAAGTGGTAATGCGACCAAAGAAATTTTTACCACGAAGAACACGAAAATCACGAAGGTTTAAAGAACAAATCTTTTTATGCCTTCTTTCAGATAAAAAACATTAAAATTTATCAGTAATCCAATAGAAACACCTGCGAGTTTCATATAAGTAAGAAGCTGCGCCTCATGGATAGGTAGAACTTTGTCAACGCTTTTAAGTTCAATGATAACCTTGTTTTCAACAATCAAATCAACACGATAACCGCAATCCAGCTTGACGCCCTTATATTCCACAGGTAATGGTCGTTGACTTTCAAACGATATATGTGATTGTTGCAGTTCGTGCGCAAGACATTGTTCATACGCGGACTCCAGCAGTCCAGGCCCTAAATTACGATGGACCTCGATATCGCAGCCAATAATCTTGTGAGACAAATCATCAAATTCCATATATCATTTCTTATAATAATTTATTTCTTTCTTCGTGATTTTCGTGTCCTTCGTGGTAAAAAAACGCTCCGCAGCTATATTTTCCGGTCGAGTCTGCGGTAGCTCACGGCTTCGCAGACATGCTCGCACCGGATATTTTCGGAGTTTTCAAGGTCGGCAATTGTCCGTGCCACCTTGCAGATTCTGTCATGAGCACGCGCGGACAGGCCAAACTGCGTCATTGCCTCTTTTAAGACTTTCTCCGCGTGCGAATCGAGTCTGCAATGTTTTTCAACCAGCTTATGCGACATTCGCGAATTAGTGTTTATCTTTGTATCTGCAAATCGCCTGCGTTGAATTTGCCGGGCGTTTTCGACGTCGGCACGAATTTTTGCGCTGTCAATGCCGTCGGGCGAGCCGCGAAGTTTTTCAAATCCCACCGCAGGCACTTCAATATGTATATCAATCCTGTCCAGCAGCGGCCCGGACATCTTTGATATATACCGTTCAATCTGGTTAGGCGTGCATCTGCACTGCTTTGCGGTACTGCCGAAATAGCCACACGGGCACGGATTCATCGCCGCAACGAGCATGAAATTCGCAGGAAAGGTAATCGTGCCTTTGGCTCGTGAGACCGTGATTGAATTGTTTTCCAGCGGCTGGCGGATAAGTTCAAGCACGTGCCGCGGAAACTCTGCAAATTCATCGAGAAACAATATGCCGTTGTGAGCAAAAGACAGTTCGCCGCAGCGTGGGTTCGTGCCGCCGCCCACAAGGGCAGGGCCTGATGCGGAATGATGCGGCATACGCACAGGCCTGACAGCCATAAGACTTTTACCCGCCTCAAGCAGACCCGCAGAGGAATAAATTCGTGTTGTTTCCAGCGATTCTTCGAGAGTAAGAGGCGGCAATACTGTTGCCAGACGCTGCGCAAGCATCGTCTTTCCCGTACCCGGCGGACCTATCATCATTACATTATGAGCGCCGGCTGCGGCGATGGTAAGGGCGCGTTTAACAGCCTGCTGGCCTTTTACCTCGGCAAAATCAACATCATATTGTGCGTATTTTTCAAAAAGGTTTTGAATATCGATGCACGTGCTTTCTATCGGCAACTGGCCGGATAAAAAGCCGGCGGCCCCGGCGAGCGAACTTACTCCGTAAACCTCGATGTCTTTTACTACTGCCGCTTCATTGGCGTTTTCCTGCGGCACGATAATCCCCTTAAACCCTTTTGCCGCGGCGGTCATTGCCATACTCAGAACACCATTCACAGGCCTTACCCGGCCATCGAGTGCCAGTTCACCAACTACCACATAATTACCGGCTAATTGGGACTGTAAAGCTCCTGTCCCCATAAGAATTCCCATTGCTATCGGCAGGTCAAAGGCAGGTCCTGCCTTTTTTATATCAGCCGGTGCAAGATTAACAATGATTTGAGTTTTGGGGTATTCATATCCTGAATTGACTACTGCACTTTTAACCCGTTCCGTGCTTTCCTTTACGGCTGTATCGGGCAGCCCTACGATAAGTGAACGTTCAAAACTGCCGCGAGTTACGTCAACTTCTACTTCGCAGCATACCCCTTCGATACCTTCCAAAGTAACGCTGTGCAGCCTTGCAAGCATATTTTAGCTCAAAAATAACCAGAAATAATAAGATTTTTGTATTGATTTCTCCGGTTTTTAAGGTATAATCGGGTCTATTTGCAGGGGCAAGCAGAAAATTTAAAAATTTTTTATTTTTCTCTTGCAATCGCATAATACGCAGATATAATGAGTACATCGCTATAGCTCTTTCTTCTTATACTATAGGTTTTGGTACGCTTGGGCAGATTGATATTCAATGCCATATATATTTGTTGAGAATTTGCCTAAGCAGAAAGCTCGGGTTTATCCCGAGCTTTTTTATTGCGCAGCAAAGCAGTTATTCATAAAAATGATTACGACAATTTCTGTCCGATGTTTTGTCTCGGAGCGGTTATAGCCTGTTGCTGCGGCGTTTGTGCTTGGTTACCACTGCGGCGAAAAGGATATGTCTTAAACGGTCAATGCTGAGCGACTCAAGATATTCATCGGTGAAGTCCAGCTTGAATCGGCCATGAAAATTCTTCAATTTCTCCCTGATTTTCTGATGGTCCATCGATGCTATTGCCATAGCAAGTGCATCCATTGTCCCGAGTTTAATCATAGGTCATTTCCCAATAAGTTCTTGTCAATGGATATATCGGGAATCGGACAATCCGGTTTAGCCGAACTTCTGATAAATGCTTTTTTTCTGCATGAAACCCTTTAATGAGTGTCTGCTTGGTCTTATAATATTGCAATGAGAACTTCAGACTTTGATTATCAATTACCCGAAGAGCTTATCGCCCAGACGCCTGCACCGAATCGGCCTGATTCCAGACTGCTGGTTCTGCATAAAAGCAGCGGTGAGCTTGAAGACAGAAATTTTATCAATATCGGCGATTATCTTAAGACCGGCGATTGTCTTGTACTAAACGACACGAAAGTAATCCAGGCTCGATTTTACTGCAAAAGACAAACCGGCGGCAAAATCGAAGGGCTTTTCCTCGAACAGAAAAATGCCGAATGTCTGGTAATGCTGAAAAATGCGGGCAAAGTCAAAACCGGCGAGGTCTTAACGCTGCTCGACAGGCAGGGCGGCAGTTTCGGACATATCAGTATCGTCGAAAGACTTTCACAGGACACCTGGCTGATAAAGCATCTCGGCACAGGTGAATGGCTTTCCATACTTGATGCCGTCGGTTTTACTCCTCTGCCGCCTTATATAATAAGAAATAAGATTACAGATTATAGATTACAGATTGACGATTGCAGATTACAGGCGCAGGATATTGAACGCTATCAGACGGTTTATGCCGCCTGTTCCGGGGCGGTGGCCGCTCCCACGGCAGGACTGCATTTCACGGAGGAAATCTTACAAGACCTTCAAAATCGCGGAATCGCAGTTGCAAAAATAACCCTGCACGTCGGGGCAGGTACGTTTAAGCCGGTTAAAACCGAAGAAATGGAAAAACATATTATGCACAGCGAACGCTATGCCGTCGGGCAGGCCGCCGCACAGACTATCAACCAGGCCAAACGCAGCGGCGGCAGAATTGTCCCCGTCGGGACAACAACACTGCGGACGCTTGAAACACTATGCAAAGACGGCTTCGTAAAAGCCGATACCGGCTCGACAAATTTATACATTCTGCCGGGCTATAAATTTTGTATGGTCGATGCGCTGATTACGAACTTTCATTTGCCAAAATCCACTTTATTGGCGCTTGTTTCAGCTTTTGCGGGACCGGAGAATATAAAGCGGGCTTACAAACATGCCGTCGAAAAAAAATACCGGTTCTACTCTTATGGCGACGCAATGCTGATAATTGAATAACGTGCCAAAGTAGACTATTTTACTATTTAATTATTAAATCTGCTTATGAACGTATTGCCAACTTTGATATTGCAAAGCTGCTGAATGATTATTAGAATTTCTGCGTTATAACTGTGGGCATTGTAATACTTTTTAATCCGGTAATGAGATGAATTTAACTTCCATACTTCAGCCGAACTGTGTAATTGTGCCGCTAAAGGGCAAAGATAAGGAATCTGTAATTAACGAACTGGTGAACGTACTTGACCAAAACGGTTATCTGCTCAACAGGGAAATTGTGCTGGATGCAGTGCTTCAAAGGGAACAAACCAGAAGTACGGGCATTGGTTCCGGAATAGCCATTCCTCACGGCAAATGCACCGGCGTAAGAGAACTGGTAATGGCCGTGGGCATATCCCCGCAGGGCATTGATTTTGACAGCATTGACGGTAAGGATGCCAACATTATCGTATTGCTTGTTTCACCGCAGGACCGTACAGGGCCGCATATTCAGGCACTTGCCCGCATAAGCAGGCTTATGCTTGATGAAAACTTCCGAAGCGAACTGCAGCAGGCCGCCTCGGCGGAAAAAGTCTATGAACTGATAGCAAACAGAGAATCCGAATAAGCCGATTAAAAGCCTGTACAACTGCAACGTGACAAGTTTCAATATAAATAATTCAGCGGACTGGGCGGTTATATTTGATGTTGACGGCACGCTGGTCGATAATATGTCCTGGCACCGCCGTGCGTGGATAGAGTTCGGCAGACTTAATAATATCCCCATAGATGAAAAATTCTATGCCCAAAACATTCACTCCCGCAGCAATGCCGTAATTGCACAAAATGTGCTGATGAAATATCTGTCGGTTTCATTTGAACAGGCTTATAAGGCTGCAGATAAGAAAGAGGAAATTTACCGCAGTTTATACGCCGGACATGTCAGAGAAATAGCGGGGCTGTCGAAACTGCTCTGCCGGCTTGCACAGGAAAACATACCGATGGCTGTGGCCTCAAATTCTCCGGCAGCCAATGTTGGCCTTGTGCTTGATGAACTGAATATCCGGCATTATTTCAGGTCTTTCGTCGATGCAACGGCCGTCAGCAGCGGCAAGCCGGACCCCGATATGTTTCTGATAAGTGCAAAAAATCTTGGCGTAAGGCCGCAAAGGTGTATTATAATAGAGGATTCAATGTCGGGCTTTATGGCGGCGGAAAGAGCCGATATGGGCTATATTGCAATAACGGCCGGCTGCGACCATTCGCAGCCTTATAAACAAATGAATCCGATGGCCGTACACTATGATTTTACGACGCTTACGGTTGAGGAACTGGCGGGATATATGCGGCAATGACATAAAACCTGAAGCAGGGAACGTAAAACTTATGAAGACAAAAATACTTGAAGAAATTGCGATTCACAGACGGATGCTCGATAAATTTCAGGCCGAGGATATTGACGTCGTGGCGAAAATGGCGAATATGATAATCGACTGCCTTCGTTCCGGCGGGACGATTTATCTGTGCGGCAACGGCGGCTCGGCGTCGGATTGCCAGCATATAGCGGGCGAGTTCGTCGGCAGATTTAAAAAAGAACGCAAACCGCTTGCTGCTGTTTCGCTCTGTGCGGATATTGCGGTTATGACCTGTTTGGGCAATGATTACGGCTATGAACATGTTTTTTCACGTCCTGTTGAAGCGCTGATGAAATCCGGCGATTTGCTCTGGGCATTTTCAACCAGCGGCACATCCAAAAATGTTCTTGCCGCTGCCGAAAAGGCGATACAAAAAAAAGCCGGAGTAATTGCTTTTACAGGAAAGCCGGGCAGCCAGCTCGAAAAAATATCGCACGCCTGTCTCGTCGCACATGGTCCGTACAGTGCGCATTCGCAGCAGATACATCAGCTTGCCTATCATATAATCTGCGATTTGGTGGAAACCGAAATGGCGAAATAATCGCGCAGAAAAGCACAACTAAATAAATCCGAAACTCGAAATCCGAAATCCGAAACAAATTC
>DYLR01000060.1 GCA_020721975.1 Blastopirellula marina
ATTTCTATAATTTGTGCATTCGGTAAAAGCCGGCGAAGTTCCGAGGCAATTATTCCGCACGCCCCAACAGCCGTCAGACTGCCCTTGAATGAATCCACAGCAACTATGATTTTCATACCTGTTATTCTATCTTCGTAAGTCTTATATGATATATGGTTTTTGGTATTTTAACAATATTATTTAACTGTGTTTTTTGGCATAATAAGGATAGTGCCGGCAAAATAGTACAAAAGAAAAAATTTTTGCATTTTTTTATTTTTTTCTCTTGCAATTGGTTTGGCAGGTTTGTAATATCATTGCCGTTGAATAATTGCTCTTTGAAAAATGTTAAGAGATTTACAGGTGAACGGGAACGCGGTGAAAATCCGCGACGGTCGCGCCACTGTAAGCGTGAACTGCCGGAAAAGTCCGGCAGAGCCGAAAGAAGTTTGTACCACTGTCCATCGGGACGGGAAGGGTTCTTTAGGCCATTTGCGCAAGTCAGAAAACCTGCCTGTGAATCGAATTGTTTGGTACGTTCCCGCGTAAGGAACTAACCGACAACAGGCATTGCGGTCTTTTGAGTTTTGAAAATCAATCGTATGCCTGGGCTTGGTTGTGGAAATTAAGCCGTCGTATTCCTTCGCGGGTACGGCGGCTTTTTTTATTGTCTGTTTCCACAACAGGCCCTTCGGGGCAGCGGTTGTTTGATATATTGTCGCGGCTGAAAATAAATCTGCCCTCGGCCGCGACAAAACCGCAACCTCCAAAGGAGGGAAATTCGAATATCGAAATACGAAGTACAGCGTACGATGTACGAGAAGGTGTAAATAGTAAACAGAAAATTAAAAATGTATTAAGGAGTTACAGAAGATGAAAAAATTAGTTGCAGCATTGGTTTTGAGTATGTGTTTTTTGGCAAGCGCAGTTCCTTATGACTTCCAGGGCGTAACGGTCAATGTTGATGCATGGCTGGGCAGCGGAAGCAATGAAACCCTTCTTGTTATCGACTGGAACAGGATTGATTTGGGCGTTTCGACGCTGCATGAATCGCATGCGTTCGGCTATCGCTGGGACGGTGCGAAAACAGAGGAACAAATGCTTATGGAATTTGATACCGCAGGTATTTTTGATGTGCAGTATACGACATACCTGCTGAATATCACTTATAACGACGGGCAGGAAACACATTCGCATATTGAACCGGGAAGCTGGAATGCGGCCAGTACGAGCGATCCTTATGCCCGCTGGGGAAGCTGGGGCGATTCGGAATGGGACTTTAATATGGGTCCAATGAACGAGGAATATCTTGTCCACGGACAGTTTGAAGGCATCTCGGCAGTAATGTTTTTCGACCCGCTGCCAAGCTATGCCGACGACCAGCTTGATATCCCGATTATTCCGGAGCCTGCAACGATGGCGCTGATGGCGATTGGGATTTGTATCTTAAAGAGAAAATGAAAAGATTTTTTATCACAATTTTGTTTGTGTTTTGCGCGGCAAGTCAAATTGCCGCGCAAAACAGCGATTTTGCAACAGAGGTAGTTGCTTACGGCGGCTCTTTCAGCGGTATGCTCAATTATTATAAAGACCCCAATGCCGCACTCGGTCCGCCGACAACATTCTGCAAAAATGACAGAACGCTTGACCCTAATCTTCCAGAAACATTTCGCGTAAAACTCATTGAGCCTGCATACTATCTCGACATCAATGATAAAAAAGCAGTGGTTACTCTCAAGCCGGGAAGCTGGATAATCGTAAAATTTGACCACCCTGTTATTGATTATCCCGACAATTTGTACGGCATGGATTTCATCGTGTTTGGCAATTCGTGGTTTATTGCATCAGCCGATAAAGTCGGCGATGAAACAAATATCAACAGCCTGATATTAACGGGCAGCATATATCCCGGCCAGGTTAAAGTTTCGGTAAGTTCCGACGGCAATAACTGGTTTGGCTTTAACGACGGGCCGTTTGCGGACTGCAATCTGTTTCCGACACAGGCTTACCAGTGGGACGCCAACAATGCGATATGGACGGATGAACCGATGGATTTTACAAAGCCTGTTGACCCGAATTTAAGCTGGAATGATTTTGCAAATATTTCTGCCGCACAGGGCATCGAACTTTATAACGGCTCCGGCGGAGGAACAGCCTATGATTTACAACGGCTCGATAATTATGAAAATCTTGCGACAGACCCAAACAGCGGTCATCGTTATATACAATACGTCAAACTCGAGGGAGATGATATAGGCGGACAAATTGACGCCGTAAGCGATGTCGCAGCCTGCGGCGACCTGACACACCCGTATCCTTTGGGCGATTTCAATATGGATTGCAGAGTTGATTTTAAGGATATTGCGGAAATTTCCGGCCAATGGTTTCTAAATGATATTTCGGATATTACGGCCAATTGGCTGGATTGTACTTATGATTGTGAATGAGATATATAATTTTGTTTAGCGTGTTTTTAGCCTGCCGGCCTGTCCGGCAGGTTTAAAGGAGCCCCGCAAACAGGCCGCAGGGCTAAAAGGATTATGCGTCGAAGAGCATTTACATTAGTTGAACTGCTTGTGGCGATAGCAATTATCTCGCTATTGCTGACAATACTTTTGCCTTCACTAAATAAAGCAAGGGGGCAGGCAAAACGGATTTACTGCCTTGCAAATATGCGGCAGATGGTTCTGGCGACGTGGAAATATGCCGCTGATTATGATAATTATTATCCGCTGGCGTTTTGGACGGCTCAGCATGGACCGGCAAGTCATAAATTCGCGTGGGATTTTACGACAGTTGAAACGGCCGGACAAAAATATATCAAGCCTGGGATTCTCTGGCAGGCACAGACTATTGAAAAAATTCAGCAGTGTCCCGCATTTAAGGGCGCCGACAGATGGGCTGATATTCCATACACCGGATATAACTACAACACCAGTTATCTTGGCCACGGAGAAAATGAGAATTATGATGATACTGCCTTTGCCGGCAGGGTTCTGTCGCATCCAACATCTTGTGATAAATATATTGTTATGCCCGCAAAGGTTTCGCAGGTAAAAAGTCCAGGCCTGTGCGCTGTTTTCGGCGATGGTCAGGACGCAGGCGGTACAAATAAATTTATGCGATCACCGTTTCCGTGGGCAGGAGATTCCGATACGATGATTCGTCTTGGAGGCACACAGGGATTTCGTCATCTCGGCCAGACAAATGTCGCCTGGTGTGACGGCCATACCGGCAGCCAAAAACAAATTTATACCCAATCTCACAAACTTGTTATTCGTGAAATCGACCGGCATAACAATAAATCCGAGACAAAAGTCAAAATCGGCTTTCTCTCCCCCGATAATTCCGCTTACGATTTGCAGTAAATCTGTTTTTTATTTATCATTTGCTGTTTTCTGTTTATTCAGCTTAACCGACCTGCTGAAAATCTGTCGGCGGCGCTGCGCTTTCGGAGAAAACATCATCGGAAGGTTTTTAACGGAGCATTACGGGCTTAAAAAACAAGACCGGTTTATGCCACCGCAGCGGGCAGTTCTTCATCGCTGCCGGCAACTCCTTCAAACGTTACGCTGACTTTTTTGCTTACACCCTTCTGCTGCATTGTTATCCCGAACAGAACATCCGCTATACTCATCGTTCGTTTGGTGTGCGTGATAATAATGAACTGGGAACTTTTCTGAAATTCCTTTACAATCAGATTGAACCGCTCATTGTTCGCCTCATCGAGGGCCGCGTCAACTTCATCAAGGAAGCAGAACGGCGACGGTTTGGTTTTAAATATCGAAAACAACATGGCAATGGCTGTCATTGTTTTTTCTCCGCCGCTGAGCAGCTGAATACTGCGAAGTTCCTTTCCCGGAGGACGCGCGACTATCTCTATGCCGCTTTCGAGCAGGTCATCGGGATTTTCAAGAAGAATATCGGCCTTTCCGCCCCCGAATAGTTTTCGGAATACATCCTGGAAGTTGCCGCGTATCGTTTCGAATGTCGCGGCGAATTTTTCCAGGCAATCGTTATTGAGCCTGTTTATAAGGGCGTTAAGCTGCTGTTTGCTTTTGTCGAGGTCATCAATCTGGGAAGTGAGAAACTCATTGCGTTTTTCAAGCTCCTGCTGTTCTGCAATTGAATCCACATTGATATTACCGAGCCTTTCGATTTTGTCGCGCAGGTCGTTAATTTCTGCTGCAACCGCATCCCAGTCATTCTGCCGGTCGGAGTAACCGGCATACTGCTCGTCAAGCTCCATTGCAAGTTCGTCGCGCACTCTCTGCACAAGCTCGGCGCAGCGCACCTCGAGCTGTCCCAGTTCCATCTGCACTGCGTGTATGCGCTGCTCGATTTCAGCCTGTTCGCTGCGTTTGCTGCGCAGGAGCTGCTCGGTTTGTTCCTTTTGCAGTATCATTTCCCTGACCTGTTCGTGCAGCTTTGCGCTTATCGTCTGCATTCTTTCCTTTTCGCTGAAAAGCTCGGAAATCTCATTTTCAGCTCCAAGTATTTCCCTGCCGGACAGGGCAATTTGTTCGTCACATTCGCCGATTTGTTTTTGAGCGGCCTGAAGCGAATTTCTGCCAAGCGCTATTTGACTTTCCAGAGAGCTTATTGTTGCGGCCAGCGCCTTGCGCTGCTCGGACACCTGTCCGATAAGCACCTTCAGTTCGGTAAGTTCAGCAGCCATAGAGTCTCGTATCGCCTTTTTTTCGGCAAGGATACTTTCCAGCCGGGCAATATGTTCGTTGCGCTGCGTGTTGATTTCCTCCAGCTCCTTTAGTTTTGTTTTGGAATCATATTCCTTTTGCACAGACTGACTTATTTGTGCCTGGAGCGATTCAAGCTCGCCGGCAATCAAAGGCTGCTCCTGTGTAAGCCGCGATATTTCGCGCTCGAGCATTCCGAGATTTGACGCCGCACCGGTTTTTTCCGTATTGGCCTCATAAATCGACGTGCGCAATTCCTGCAGCAGCCGGGACAAATGCTGATGGTGCTGTGACTGCCTTTCGATATGGTCGTTCAGTTCGGCAATATGCCTTTGCGTCTCCTCAAGCTGTCTGCGCAATTCAGCCAGTTGGGCTTTACGCGAGATTAGTCCAAACGATTTGCCCGCAGGCCCGGCACATATCGTTCCGTCGTCATTGAGAACCTCGCCGGTTAGCGTAACAAAACTCCATCTGCCTTCCAGCAGGGGCTTTAATTCAACCGCACTTTGCAGTGAATCAACCAGCAGCACACTGCCCAGAAGATTCCAGACCAGCGATGCATTTTCGGGCTGAAAGCTCACAAATTCCACAAGCCTGCCTCTGATGCTTTCATACCCGCTTAAGTCCTGGCTGTTGCACAGCGGAGCAAGTTCGTTCTCGAAAATAAATCTGACCCTGCCCATCAGACAGCCCGGCAGTTCGGCGTCGGCAAGCATAGCCCCCCGGTCGCTGACGATTACGGCGTTGGTCCTGCCTTCAAGAGCTGCCTCGACAGCCGCTGCATACTGCGGCAGGCTCTGAATCATATCCGCCACAATTCCTCTGATGTACGGTTTTTTACAGCCGAGAAGTTCCTTTACCGCTACGTCAAGCCCCTCGCGCCTGCGTTCCATATCATCAAGGGCGTTAATTTCGCCAAGCAGCGAACTGCGGTTTTCTCTGGCCTCGGCGAGCCGCTCGTTTATGCGGGATATTTCGCCGTCGGCGGCCTGAATTTCATTTCGCTTTTGCTCCAGACCGGCGGTTAAATCGTCAATTACCTTGTTAATGTCGGCCAGTCTTGCCTGATTGGCGGCTTTGTCCGCGAGCATCTGCTCGATTTTCTGCTGCACCTGGCTGACACGACCGCTGAGGCGGTCTTTCTGGCCGTTAAGATTATCACGGTAAACGCCGATACTCTGGATTTCATTGTGCAGTTGAGCGGTCCTGCGAACAATGTCGATTATGCCGCTTTTTTCATCCTCAAGCTCGGTTTCCACAGCGGCGCAGGCCATATTTGCCTGATGGATTTGCGCCTCAAGCGAGTCGAGTTCTTCGGACTTTTGCACGGCCTGCATTTCTATTTGCACGGCCTGGCTTTTGGTACAGTCAAGGTCGCTTTCAAATTGTGCGGTGCGCCTGCGAATATCTTCTATCTGCTCTGCCGCGGCCGTTTTTCTTGCCGTAAGCTCGTCGATTCGGTTTTTATGAAACTGAATCTTCTGCTGATGCTGTTCTATTTTGCTTTTCACCGCCACGAGCTGATTGTCGGACAGATTGATTTGGTTTTCCGTCTCAATGATTTTTGTGCCAAGTTCGCCGAGCTGCGAATCATATCGCCCCGCATCGGCAGCCACTGCTGCGAAATCGCCCTGCAAACCGTTCAAAATGCCGGTCTTTTCTGCGGTCTGAACTTTTATCTGATGATATTGCGAAAGCGAGTACTGCACGCGCAGCTCCCTGAGCCGCTGGCTGTACTGTAAATAATTTCGCGCCTTGCCGGCCTGCAGTTTAATGCTGCGCAACTGCCTTTGCACTTCGGCTACAATGTCCGCAAGCCGCAGCAGATTTTGTTCGGTACGTTCGAGTTTGCGAAGAGCTTCTTTCTTGTGAGCCTTATATCTGCTTATTCCTGCGGCCTCTTCAAATATAACCCTGCGCTCGACCGTGCTTTTGGACAGTAAAGCGGCGATTTGTCCCTGTTCAATTATGGAATAAGCCCTCACTCCCACCCCGGTATCTAAAAACAATTCGCGGACATCCTTCAATCGGCACGGCTTATTGTTTATAAGATATTCGCTGTCGCCGCTGCGGTATAATCTGCGAGTAATGGTAAGTTCGTCGGATTCCTGCCCAATTGAGCCGGCGCCGTTGAACATCAGATCAACCTGAGCCATCCCCATCGGCTTTCGGTTGGCTGAACCGCTGAAAATAACGTCCGTCATCTGGCCGCTGCGAAGGGATTTGGTGCTTTGTTCGCCGAGCACCCATTTAACTGCGTCAACGACATTGCTCTTTCCGCAGCCGTTGGGGCCGACTATCGCGGTGATTTGTGCGTTAAAATCAAATTCTGTTTTATCCGCAAAGCTCTTAAAGCCGTTTAAAACTATTTTACTTAATCTCAAAGTAAAGCTCCTGGCTGTAAATCGATGAATCGGGGCAACATCCTTATCTGCCCCATTCTGCCGGATATGCCTATACCATATTATCGGTCTTCAGGTCAAGAAATCTTTGATAAATTACTGCTATTAACACCCAATAAGACCTTGTGTGTCCGGTGATACGGATTTATTGTGAGACTCTTGCAAATACCGGCGGTTGTGCTTAAAATCTCCGCATCCATGAAGCTATTTACTATTATAGTGATACTGTCTCTTTTTTTACTGGCCGGCTGCAATGTGCATATCGACCCGAATCAGCCCATGGGAATGATACGCATCAAAGGCTCCGATACCATAGTCAACGCCGAACAGATGGTAAGCGAAGAGTTTATGAAGGATTATCCGCAGGTATTTGTGGCTGTAACCGGCGGCGGTTCAGGGGTAGGAATCGCATCGCTTATAAACAAGAACTGCGACATAGCCGGTGCAAGCAGGGAAATGAGCAAAAAAGAAATAAATATGGCCCAAAAACGCGGGGTAAATCCGTTTGAAATCGTTGTGGCTTACGACGGCGTAGCGGTCATAGTCAATAATAATAATCCCGTTGATAAACTGACGATTGACGAACTTCGCAAGTTATTCATCGGTGAAATAACCAACTGGAAGGAACTGGGCGGCCAGGACGTCCCTGTTGTTACGCTTTCACGCGAGGTAAGCTCCGGCACGCACGCCTATTTTAAGGAGCAGGTAATACATTTAGGCAATAAGCTCTCAAAGGAAGAATTCAGCCCCAAAACACTTCTTTTGTCATCTTCGCAGGCGATTGTCGAGGAAGTGTCCAATAATCCCGGCGCCGTCGGTTATCTTGGAATGGGGTATATATCCGACCGCACAAAGCCGCTTGCGCTGAGCAAAACCGGCGAAGAATATTATCCGCCTGTGATGAAAAATGTCCTTGACGGCACATATCCGCTGTCGCGGCCGCTTTACTTCTATACCGACAACGAACCCAACGGCGTCATTAAGCTTTTTGTGGATTATGCGCTGAGTGAAAAAGGGCAACGGGCCTTTGAGGATAGTGGTTTTGTACCGATGAGAAAAAATGTCGCCAGGAAAAATTAGCGAATACATCATAGAATCATTGATAAAACTGAGCGGTTTAATAATCGTTGGTTTTGTAATTCTCATTTTTCTTTTTCTTTTCAGGGATGCAGTATCGCTGTTCGGCGGATATTCGCCCGGTGCATTTTTGTTCGGCAGGAACTGGCTGCCGATTTCAGAGCCGCCGCAATTTGGAATCCTTCCGCTGCTGATAGGTTCGGTCTATGTTACCGCAGGAGCGATTATAATTTGTGTGCCGCTGGGAGTAGCCGCTGCAATGTATATTGCCGAGGTTGCGCCGAAATCGCTGAAGCATATTCTAAAATCTCTGATTGAAATTCTTGCGTCCATACCAAGTGTTGTGCTTGGTTTCATCGGTATTGTCTGGCTTGGGCCGTTTCTGAAAAACACCTTCGGGCTGACTACGGGGATGTGCGGGCTTACCGGCTCGCTGCTGCTTGCGTTTATGGCGATGCCGACAATCATCAGCATTTCAGAAGATGCGCTTGTTTCCGTGCCCCGGACATTCAAGGAAGCCGCCTACGGTCTTGGCGCAACCAAATGGCAAATGCTGTGGAGGGTGATGCTGCCGTCGGCTGCGTCTGGTATTATTGCCGGTATTATGCTGGGCATAGGCAGGGTAATCGGAGAAACAATGGTCGTGATGATGGTAACCGGCAACGCCCCTGTGATTCCTGAATCAATACTTCAGCCGCTGCGGACGCTCACCGCGACAATCGCCGGGGAAATGGGTGAAACGGTTTCCGGCTCGGAACATTATTACGCATTGTTTGCGGTTGGCCTTGCGCTGTTTATTATCACGTTTATCATAAATCTAATCGCTGATATATCGCTGCAAAAGGCAAGAAAATGAATTTTGCAAGAGTAAGAGAAAAGATAGCCTTTATACTGCTCGGTGCAACAATGTTGATTATCGTGCTGCCGATTCTGCTGATAATCTGGTACATCGTCAGCAACGGGGCAGGCGCGGTTACGTGGGAATTTATCACCCAGCCGCCACGCAACGGTATGAAACAAGGCGGCATTATGCCGGCAATAGTCGGTACAATAATTCTCATCACAGGCACAATGGCCTTTTCACTGCCGCTGGGGATTTTGTCGGCAATATATCTTGTCGAGTATGCCAAAGACAATTTTTTTACCCGGCTGATAAAGCTGTCCATAGTGAATCTATCCGGCATTCCGTCGATTGTTTATGGTCTGTTCGGCTTTACGCTGTTCGTGGTTTACTGCAAATTCGGCGCTTCAATACTCGCTGGCGCTCTTACACTGGCGATAATGTCGCTGCCGGTAATAATTACGGCCACAAAGGAGGCTCTTGAAGCCGTGCCGCAGTCGTTTCGTGAAATAAGCCTTTCGCTGGGCGCAACAAAGTGGCAGACCATCCGCAACTGTGTGCTGCCTTATGCAATACCCGGAATATTGACCGGCACAGTGCTTAGTCTCAGCCGGGCGGCAGGAGAAACGGCGCCGATACTGTTTACCGTTGCGGCGTTTTATCTGCCGCGGCTGCCGCATTCGCTGTTCGACCAGGTGATGGCAATGCCGTATCATTTGTACGTGATTTCCACGCAGGTGCCGAATATGCCGCTGAAGCTGAGTTTTGCAACCGGATTTGTACTCATTATGGTGGTGTTTTTAATGAATCTTGTAAGCATCGTGCTGCGGGCGCATTTCAGAAAGAAAAAACAATGGTGAACGTAAATCCGCAGGTAATTATACAAACTATCAATTTGAACTGCTTTTACGGCCGGATGCAGGCGCTGACCAATCTGAACATAGAGGTTTATAAAAACGAGATACTTGGTATTATTGGTCCCGCCAACAGCGGCAAAACAACTTTTCTGCGTGCGCTTAATCGCCTGAATTATCTTAACCCGACGTATTCGCAAAAAGGGGCTGTTATTTTTGACAATCAAAACGCAGACGATATTCCCGATGATATGCTGCGCAAACGTATCGGCATAATCTTTGCCCTTCCACAGACGCTGCCGACAAGCATATTTCAAAATGTCGCTTACGGACCGAAAGTCCACGGTATTAAGAAAAAATCCGAATTACAGGGAATCGTGGAAAGTGCGCTTAAAAAGGCGTATCTTTGGGACGAGGTAAAGGACAGACTCGATATGCCTGCGCCGCGGCTTTCGGGCGGTCAGCAGCAGCGGCTTTGTATTGCCCGCACTTTGGCGGTAGAGCCGGAGGTAATACTTTACGACGAGCCGTGTTCGGGACTTGACCCGATTTCAACCGCCAAGGTCGAAGATGCCATGGGCGAGCTGAAATCCGATTATACCCAGATACTTGTAACTAACAATACAAAACAGGCAGCACGGGTGAGCGACCGCACGGCCTTTTTCCTGATGGGCGAGATGGTCGAGATTGGCCTTACCAACACGATTTTTACAACGCCGCAGGACAAACGCACCGACGATTATGTAACCGGCAGATTCGGATAGGCTCTTACTGCCCTAAAGGTATATTTGAATATGAATTTTGCTAAAAAAATCGAAACCCAAAACCTGAATCTTTTCTACGGCGATTTCCACGCGCTGCAGGATGTGAATATTGAAATACCCGACCGCAGCGTAACGGCAATCATCGGGCCGTCGGGCTGCGGTAAAAGTACGCTTTTGCGGTGCTTTAACCGGATGAACGACCTGACGGAAAATATCCGTGTCGAGGGGAAAATACTGCTTGACGGCAGGGATATAATGCACCCGGAAACCGACCTGATATTTCTGCGAAGAAATGTTGGAATGGTCTTTCAGCGGCCTAATGTTTTCGACCTGTCGATATATGAAAATCTGCGGTTCGGCCTGCGTATTCACCGGATGCTCAAAAACAAGGACGAGATAATGGCCGCCATTCAAAACGGACTTGAACACGTTGGTCTGTGGAGTACGCTGCGGGACAAACTCAAAAAAAACGCCCGCACCCTTACACTCGAACAGCAGCAGAGGCTTTGTATTGCCCGCGTACTGATTTTAAAACCGCAGGTCGTGCTGCTCGATGAGCCTTGTTCGGCTCTGGACCCGATTGCGACGCTGAAAATTGAGGAACTTCTGCGTGTACTATGTAAAGAATACTCGATGGTGATTGTTACGCATAATATGCAGCAGGCCGCCAGAGTGTCCGATTATGCCGGATTTCTGTACCTCGGCAAACTGATTGAATTCGGACAGACAAATCAGGTGTTCACAAATCCGCGGGAAAAACTCACCGAAAATTACATTACCGGCCATTTCGGCTGACGATTTTTGTATAATATATATGTGATTTATACAATATCTTATATTTTTTATTCTAATGAAACATTGGTCTTGATTTGGACGAATATATAGTATAGAATGAATATTGTAAAATGGGAAACAAAACTGTGAGTCGTCCAAATATTAAATCAAATCCTTTCAAATTTGACCAGAAAAAGGCCATTCAGGCCATAGCGTTTTTACTAAACAGATGCCCGAAACGAATCGTTCCGACAATTATATGCGCGTCTTAA
>DYLR01000061.1 GCA_020721975.1 Blastopirellula marina
GGCATCGGACTTTGCAGCCGGCTGCAATAGAGCGGGTTATTCGGATAGGCTCTAATCACCCATTGGCCACAGAGACGTACTTAGCCAATCACCTGCTATTAAGGCAAAATCGCATAAATTGACCCTGCCATCGCCATCCTTCAAATCGTCAGGTTTGTTTTCAGGGGGAAACTTCTCCACCGTAGGCGAACGCCAGCCGGAACTGGTAACCTTAATTTCGGCTAATGCGACAATAGAAATACACAAAAATACGATAAGAAGCGAAGCTTTTAAGACTTGAAAACCGGCCTTATTCATGTTTTAATTCTCCAAATCGGGTAGAATTATAACAATAATGCGCATGTTTTGCAATAAATAATCCGGAAAAACTAAAAAAATATGCACCCCGCAATTTTATGGCAAAAACTCGAAAATAATCGTATCCGGTGCAATTTATGCAGCTGGCAATGCGTTGTTGCCGACGGCAAAACCGGGAAATGTGCGGTTCGGCAAAACGTCGGCGGGGAATTTTTCTCGCTCAATTACGACAAAATCTGTGCGGCAGCGGACGATCCCGTCGAAAAAAAACCGCTGTTTCATTTTCTGCCCGGCTCGAGAAGTTTTTCGATAGCCTGTCCCGGATGCAATTTCCGCTGTGATTTCTGTCAGAACTGGCAAATCAGCCAGATGGCTGTAGATGCAGGGCGAATCGACGGGCAAAAATATGAGCCGGACAAAATCGTTCAGGCCGCTGTTGCCGCCCGCTGCGAGAGCATTTCTTATACTTACACTGAGCCGACCGTTTTTATGGAGCTTGCCGCAGACTGCGGTAAAATTGCCGGAAAGGCCGGTCTGAAAAACATATTTGTCTCCAACGGCTATATGACAACCGAGGCTGTGGACTTTGCAGCCGAGTGGCTTGACGCCATAAATGTTGACCTCAAGGCCTTTACTGAAGAATACTATTCAAGGCTGTGCAAGGCAAAACTTGCGCCTGTTCTGAAAACTCTTGAGTATATTGCAAAACATACAAACATCTGGCTGGAAATTACAACGCTGCTGGTGCCGGGTCAAAACGACTCGTATGAGGAACTTGAAAGACTTGCCGGATTTATCGTCGAAAAATGCGGTGCAAACGTGCCCTGGCATGTAAGCAGATTTCATCCGCAGTACAAATTTACAGCCGCTCCCGCCACCCCTGCCGAGTCGCTCAAAGCGGCTTATGAAATCGGCAAAAAGGCCGGGCTGCATTACGTTTATATCGGCAATCTGCCCGGATGCGACGCTCAAAGCACTTACTGCCGTAATTGCGGCCATTTGCTCATTGAGAGAACCGGATATTTCCTCGGGCAAAATAACATCATCAACGGCAAATGCGCAACCTGCGGGCAATTCATTGCCGGGGTCTGGAAATAGTAATTTAGTCAATTTTCGGTTTAACCGGTGATTCTCACACCTACAAGCGACGTGTCGTCTGTCTGTCTTGCAAGGCCGGTGAATCTTCGCTGATAACGAAGTATGTTTCCTATCATTTGTTCGGCTGAACCTTCAAGAGATTTTTTCGCCGCCTGAACCAATCTTTTTATGCCCCAGGTTCTGCCGTCGAAATTTACCGCATCAATAAGGCCGTCGGTGTACATCAAAATGCGGTCGTCGGGGTTGAGATTTATTCTGCCTATTTCATAATGGGCATCCGGCACAACACCAAGCACCAGTCCGCCTTTTTTCAACTCTGAAATTCTGCTTCCGCGGAAAAACAGGGCAGGCTCATGCCCGCAGTTGCAGTAAGTAGCGGTCAATTGTTTTGCGTTCAGGATGATATAGAACAGCGTAACAAATTCTCCGCTAATGCATTCACAGCAGGCAACGCGATTCAGTTTTTGAATTATTTCCTCGAGGCTGTGTCTTGCATAACCGCCGTCGGCATAAGCCCGCAGAGCGCCGCGGAACATACTGGTCATCAGCGCAGCCGGAACCCCCTTGCCTATCACATCCGATATGGCTATACCGAGAGTATGTTCATCTATCTGAACATAATCATACATATCGCCTCCGACATTGAAGCACGGATTATATATGCCGGCCACATCAAGACCCTTAATTTGCGGAGACTGCTGCGGAATCATCCGCCGCTGTATTACGCCGGCCAGTTTCATCTGATTGGTTACCTCAGCGCCCTGAAGAGCCCGCTGGTAGAATCTGGCGTTCTGTATTGCCACGGCACATTGAGATGCCACAGCACGTGCCAGCGAAACGTCTTCTTCGGTGAATTTCTTTTTTCTGCGGTCATACAGCCGCAACACACCGACAGGCTTATCCTTAAAGGTCATTGAAACCGTAAGCTGACTTACAATGCCTTCTTTTTTCGATGCCTGAGGGTATCTAACTCGCGGGTCGTTCCACATGTCCTCAATAACGACCGCCTCACCGTTGAATGCAGCCTTTATAACTGGATCATCCTTTGTTACCGGACCTTTATGACGATATTCATCGCTCAGCCCGAAGGTGCTGGACATTTCAAGCTCGCCAGTTTCATCATTGAGCAACCGTATCGAGCAGGCTGTATTTTCAGTGATTTCGGTCGCTATACGC
The DNA here is from genome assembly GCA_020721975.1 of Blastopirellula marina. Classification (GTDB taxonomy): domain Bacteria; phylum Planctomycetota; class Phycisphaerae; order Sedimentisphaerales; family UBA12454; genus DYLR01. Next base: position 2,572 of record DYLR01000061.1, read on the forward strand.
GCAAGTTTATCAAGCACCTCGCGCAGCGAAAAACCGCCCGCCACAAGGGTTGTTATCTGATATATCTGTTCGTCAATTTTTGGTTTGCCGAGTATCTTCAAAAGTTTTTTGCCCTGTAATATTCATAATTACTTGCGACAAGAATTATACAGGCATCGGCGATTATTGCAATTCTCTATTTGCATTTTAATTGTTAATTCATTATTATTACAGGGTGTTTTGGAGAGACAGTATGGCGGATGTCGCTAAAAGAATTTTTTTTTCCGGCCGTGTGCAGGGCATAGGATTTCGTTTTACATCACAGACAATAGCCTGTCGATATGCACTTTGCGGATTCGTGCGAAATCTGCCCGACGGCAGGGTTGAACTGCTGCTGCAGGGCGATGAGGAGGATGTGGAGAACTGCATCAGCGATATCAGGGAATCGTTCAGCTCGAACATTCGTAATATGCAGATAGAAAATGAAGAACTTTCCCAACAATACGACGATTTCAGAATAAGCCTCTGACAGAAATCTGAATTATTATTGCATCGCAGATAGTTTTTGAAAAGCAGGAGTAAATAAATCCGAAGTACGAAATCCGAAAAAATACCAAATATTCAAAATTAAAATGCTCAGAACAAAACCCAAAAACAAAGAACTCTTCATTTTGGTTATTTTGATTTGGAATTTTGAATTTGTTTTGGATTTCGGATTTCGTGCTTCGGATTTTTAGTCTGTTTCGTTTCCATATTAAAAATGGCGTTGTAGTACTAAACCCTATACTCTAATTGCAAAACCGGTTATATAATTTTCTCAAAGCGCTAATTGCGAGCAGTATTCACTGCAGCGGCTAATTGCAGAATCAGCCTTTCCGTATCTTTCCAGCCAATGCACGGGTCGGTAAGCGATACCCCATAGCGAAGATTTTGCGGCTTGTCGATGTTCTGGCTGCCTTCTTCGAGAAAACTTTCCAGCATAATCCCTGCGATGATTTTGCTGCCGTCTTTAATCTGGCGAATTACGTCTTCACAGACGGCAATTTGTCTTTGCGGATTTTTTCCGCTGTTGGCGTGGCTGCAGTCAATAATTATGCCGTTTTCTATTTGTGCCTTGTGAAGCAGAATCTCCGCGAAAGCGACGTATTCCGACGAATAATTCGGCCCGGTTGAGCCGCCCCGCATTACAAGATGGCCGAAGGGATTGCCGCGAGTCTGCGCGATAATAACTTTGCCGGCAGAATCAATTCCCATAAATGAATGGCTGCTGCGGGCTGATTTTACGGCGTCTATCGCAACCGTCAGATTGCCGTCGGTGGCATTTTTAAAGCCTATGGGCATTGACAGGCCGCTTGCCATTTGCCTGTGGATTTGCGATTCAGTAGTGCGTGCGCCAATGGAAGCCCAGCTTACAAGGTCGGAAAAATACTGCGGCGTAATAGGGTCAAGAATTTCCGTAGCCACCGGCATGCCCATATCGCTTATGCCAACCATTATTTCACGGCAGATTTTGAAACCTTTTTCGATTTCATAAGAGCCGTCAAGATGAGGGTCATAAAGCAGGCCTTTCCAGCCGATGGTTGTTCGCGGCTTTTCGATATACGCTCGCATTACCAGCAGCAGTTTATCGGCGACTTTGGTTTGAATATCAGCCAGCCGCCGGGCGTATTCAAATGTGGAATCTTTGCCGTACAGCGAACACGGGCCAACTATTAGCAGCCTGCGTTTGTCCCTGTTTGTAAGTATTTGCTGAATCGCGATGCGGGTCTGATTAACCTGGCGTGCAATTTTATCCGTCAGCGGAAAGGCTTTTTTCAGCTCCGCAGGCGATATAAGCGGGTCAAAACGAATAATGTTCAGATTATCTGTACGTTCCATAAATTAACAATATATGGAACTTGCGAAAATTGGCAACAAAATTCTGCGCAGCAAAAAGGGGTACGGGTTCAACCCATACCCCTTAATATCATAAACCGGCAACATTTATTTGCGTATTGCGAAAAGCAGGTCCTCCCAGACCGAGCAGGGTAAACGTTGCGGGTTCCGGTATCGGGTTCTGCGTCAGGCAGAAATTGAACATACCGGTGGAAGATACGTTGACGTCAAAATCAAGAACTACAGTCTCGCTGTTATAAACCGGCAGAGGTGCGGAATATGTAATTTTCATTCCGCCGTCGGTAATTACTGCTGAGCCGAACTTGTCGCTGAACGGCGTTCCCACAAAACCACCAGTGCCGCTGTCAAGGCTCAAAAGCAGCTCATAAGCTGTCCAGGTATAGCCGCTCTGATTTGTTACGGTTTTTTGGACATGGAACGTTGGATCTTCATCCGTTTGGCCGGACATAAAAACCTGGTCAAAACCAAGCTGCTTGATGTTTTCAGCCAAAGTAAGCATTGGATTGGCATAGTTAAAAGTCCAACTATGGAACAATGTCTGCGGATCATCAGGGAATGCACAACTGAAAGTTCCTGCGACAAAACCAGCCTGGAGAGATGCGCAAATTGCCAAAATTGTGGCAAATGCCAAAAGTGTCGTTTTCTTCATCCTCAATACCCTAACTTTTCCTCATTATACTAAATTCCGTTCACAGCTCCTCACTACGTACATACCTGTACGTATAACTACTTATGAATTTTACCGACAAGCCCGATAAAAATCAAGGGATTTTAAGGAAAAAATAAAAATTTTTAAATAATTGTCAAATAAGGAGTTATGCAGCTAATTATACACTTGTTGCAATTGGAGAGGGTTTATACTATAATCCAGACTTTCATTTACTAAAAACGGTATCTGACATCTTTTTTTTGTCCAATGTTTGAAGCGTTAACTGAAAAATTTAATAATGTTTTTCGTTCGCTCGCCGGACGAGGCCGAATCACCGAGGCCAATATTTCCGACGCAATGAACGATGTTCGCAAAGCCTTGCTGGAGGCTGATGTAAATTATCAGGTTGTAAAGCAGTTCTGCAAAGACGTGCGGGAAGCGGCCATTGGCGCGGAAGTGCTGCAGTCTCTGCGGCCCGGCCAGGTGCTTATAAAAATTGTCCACGATGAGCTTGTCAAGCTGATGGGTCCGGTGGATACGCGAATTTATTACGTCTCGCCTGGGCCGACGATAATCCTGCTTGCCGGTCTTCAGGGCAGCGGCAAAACCACAACAGCCGGCAAACTGGCAAGCTATATTCTGTCCAAAGGACGAAAGCCCCTGCTGGTGGCCGACGATTTACAAAGACCTGCGGCTATCGACCAGCTTATCACGCTCGGAGAGCAGCTCGGCATTGATGTTTACAGCGACAGGGGAACCAAAGACGCCGTGGCTGTCGCTCGCGCGGGAGTTAAGCACGCAAAGACGAACGGCCATTCCGTTGTAATACTCGATACGGCAGGCAGACTGCATATCGACGAGGAGATGATGGCCGAGGTTTCCAATGTGGCCGCCGCCGTGCAGCCGCAGCAAATATATCTTGTCTGTGATGCAATGACCGGCCAGGATGCGGTCAACTCGGCAAAGGCCTTTAATGAAAAACTTGAACTGGACGGCGTAATACTCACCAAGCTCGACGGCGATGCGCGAGGCGGAGCAGCTCTTTCGGTTAAAGCCGTTACCGGCAAGCCAATTAAATTTATCGGCATAGGCGAAAAGCTCGACAAGCTCGAAGAATTTCATCCCGACCGAATGGCCGGACGGATACTCGGCATGGGCGACGTTGTTTCGCTTGTTGAAAAGGCCCAGGAGCAGTTCGACGCCGAACAGGCCGCCAAACTCCAGCAGAAAATGGCCAAAGGCACGTTTGGTTTTGATGATTTTCTCAAGCAAATGCAGGCTGTAAAAAAAATGGGTGGTATGGCCGATATGCTCAAAATGCTTCCCGGCATAGGAAGCAAATTGCAGGGCATTGACATTGACGACGGCGAAATTAAGCGTATTGAAGGAATTATTCACTCAATGACGACCGAGGAACGCCGCAACCCGGATATTATCAATCCGTCCCGCCGAAGAAGAATCGCCGCAGGCTCCGGCGTGGAGCAGCACGACGTATCGAGTTTAGTAAAAACTTTTGAACGCAGCAGGGATATGATGAAGGCCCTTTCCGGCGGGGCAATGGGCGGATTCAAAGCTTTGTTCAGCGGCGGCGGATTTGATATGCTTAGTTCCGCAATGTCCGGCGGCAGAAAAATAAAACAGCGCAGCAAACGCAAACAGGTCATTCGCAGAAAAGGCAAGATAGTACGACGGTGAATATTGAGCGATATCTTGATAAAGTGGCGGCCTGTGCCGACGATTCCTACGGCAGGCAGTTTCGCAGGGCTTTTGCGGACCATCGCGGCACGGCGGACCTAGCAATGCTGGCAAGTCCCAGCGCAGAAGAAGTGCGGCAGTTGAAAGCCGCTATGGCGATAATGACGCAGGACGAAAAGATAAATGCCGCAAAATTGAGCGATGCACAGATTTTGAAAATCGCTCAGGATGCAAAAATTGACCCGGCAATACTGGCCGTGTTTATAAACGGCTATTGTATCGAGTTGAAAAAACTGAAATAAGAATGCGGAAAACTTTTCTCTCATGCTGAAAAATTATTTAAAGGAAATAACAAAAGTTGCACAGAAAGGGGACGCCCGCGAGGAAAGTTTTTATAGGCCGCTTGCATCGCTGATAGAGAATATTGCGGCAGAATTAACAGGCAAAAAAATCGACGTAACCGTCCTGCCAAAAAAGACCGAAGCAGGCAATCCAGACTTTAGAATCTGGGACGGCAATCAGCACATAACAGGCTACATCGAAGCAAAAAACCCGACGGAAGAAAATCTTGAACGAATTGCCGAATCAGAACAACTCAAACGTTATCGCAAAACCTTTCCCAACGTTATTTTAACAAACTTTTTTGAGTTCTTTTTGTACCGCGACGGGGAACTGATAGATAAAGTACAAATTGCAAGGCCTTTTGTCGCAACACAGCTCAAAACGCTTGGTGCAGTGGAGAACGAAAAAAAGTTTGCTGATCTGTTAAAAAAGTTTTTTGAATTTTCTCTGCCAAGAACATATACTCCAAAAACTCTTGCTGAGGCTCTGGCAGCAAAAACGCATTATCTGCGCGAGCAGGTCGAGCTTGAGCTTGAAAACGATAAAAGCCGGTTAATCGGTTTTTATCAGGCATTCGAGCAGCATTTAATTGCCGGGCTGACAAAGCAGGATTTTGCCGATATGTATGCCCAGACCATAACCTACGGTCTTTTTGCTGCAAGCACAAGGTCGCAGAACGGTTTTACCAGAAGACAGGCTTTCGACAATATACCTGCCACGATAGGAATTCTCAGAGACATTTTCAGATATATTTCTTTGGAAGAGCCGGGGCCGAATCTGATATGGATTATAGACGACGTTGCCGAAATTTTATCTGTGGCAAATGTTAAGGGCGTTTTGCATAAATACTATACCGAAAGAAAAGGCTCTGACCCAATCGTACATTTTTATGAAACCTTTCTTGCCGAATATGACCCGCAGGAAAGAGAGCGGCGAGGCGTTTACTACACATCCGAAGAAGTCGTGAGTTATATTGTCCGTTCGCTGAATATCATTTTAAGGGAATATTTCGACAAGGCCGACGGCTTTGCGACAAATTCGGTAACCGTGCTTGACCCTGCGGCGGGAACTTTGACATTCATCGCACAGGCTGCCGCAATTGCCGTCAATGAGTTTTGCTCCGCTTACGGCACTGGCGGCAGAAAAGAACTTATCAAAAAACACATCCTCAAAAATTTCTTTGCCTTTGAACTTATGATGGCTCCTTATGCAGTGGGTCATCTGAAAATCGGATTTCTGCTTGAAGAACTGGGATATAAACTCGACGATGACGACAGATTCAACCTCTATCTGACAAATACGCTCGATATGAAAGAGCTGGCTGAAAGCAATCTGCCCGGCACAAGTTCTTTGTCGCATGAATCGCACGAAGCAGGAAAAATCAAAAAGCAAACCCCGGTGCTTGTCATTCTCGGCAATCCGCCTTATTCGGGACACTCGGCAAACAAAGGCGGCTGGATTAGCAAAGAAATCAGGGAATATTATAAGGTTGACGGCAAAGACCTCGGCGAGAAAAACCCAAAATGGCTGCAGGATGATTATGTAAAATTCATTAGATTTGCCCAGTGGAAAATCGACCAGGCCGGCGAAGGAATGCTTGGATTTATAACCAATCACAGCTACCTTGACAATCCGACATTCAGGGGTATGCGCCAATCGCTGATGAACAGCTTTGAGCAAATTTATATTCTCGATTTGCACGGCAACAGCAAAAAAAAGGAAACCTGCCCCGACGGCTCAAAAGATGAAAATGTCTTTGATATTCAACAGGGCGTGGCAATTATCATAGCAGTCAAAAAGAAAGGACTGAAAAAGAAAATCTCTTATGCCGATTTGTGGGGCCCGCGAGAAATCAAATATGACTGGCTTAAAATTCATCACATAAGAGCAACCAAATGGAAAACCTTAAAACCTGAATCGGAGTTTTACTTCTTTATTCCCAGAGATAACAGGTTGCTCGGAAGCTACAACAAATATACAAAAATCACGGATATATTTCCCGAAAACAGCGTTGGAGTTGTTACGAGCAGAGATAATTTTGTAATTGCACCGGCCAAATCCGAAATTGAAAAACGCATCCGTATGTTTGTCGATGAGAATCTGCCGGACAGCATTATCAAAAAAACATTTGATTTAAAAGACAAAACAAACTGGACTGTAAAACAAGCCCGTGAAAAAATTCGACAGGACAATAAGTGGGAAAAACAAATAATACCGATTCTTTACAGGCCGTTCGATAAACAGTGGATTTGTTTTAACGATACGCTGATTGAAAGGACTCGTAAAGAAATAATGCGTCATGCAAAACGCGAAAATATATCCCTGCTGGTTTGTCGTCAGCAAAATAAAATTGGTTTTTCACATGTTTTTATCAGCAATGATATTTCCGAAGCCTGTGTAATTTCCGACAGAACAAGAGAAATAAATTATGTATTGCCTCTTTATGTTTATCCTGAAGCGGATTTGTTTAATGGCGGCAGCAATTATCAAAGAGAAGTTAATATCCCGCCGGCCTTGTTTGAAAATCTCAATAAAAAACTTGGCAAAAAAATCCTGCCGGAACAGATTTTTTATTACATTTATGCCGTACTTTATTCCAATGTTTATCGCCAGAAATACGCGGAATTTCTCAAAACGGATTTTCCAAGAATTCCATTCTGCGGCGAATATGCAGTTTTCAATAAAATGGCTCAGGCCGGCGAGAAACTGGCGGACCTTCATCTTATGAAATCCGACAAGCTCGACAAACCTGTTGCCAAATTTGAGGGCAAGGGAAATACGCTTGTCGAAAAGGTGCGATTCGACCGGCAGCAGGTTTTCATTAACAGTGAAAGCTATTTTGGTAAAATAAGCCCTGAAATATGGGAATATCAAATCGGCGGCTATCAAGTAATGGAAAAATGGCTGAAAGACCGGCAGGGACGAAAATTAAACCTTGAAGAAATAAAGCATTATTGTAAAATAGCGACCGCGATAAAGGAAACCATAAGTATCCAGAATCACATCGACAAAATCTACCCGGATGTCGAAAAAAGTATTTTTGAGTTATAAATTTTGAACCTTGTTTGCCCCTTATGTATGAGGGCAAAATTATTAACATATAAGTTTTAAGGAGTTTTATCGTGTCAGTAAAAATCAGAATGACCCGTATGGGTAGGCGGCACAGGCCGTTTTTCAGAATCAATGTTATCGACAGCCGTGCTCCGCGCGACGGCACAATTATCGAAAAGCTCGGCCATTATGACCCAATCGAAAAGGACAAGAAAAAACAGCTCGTGCTGAACCTTGAGCGGGTCAAATACTGGCTTGAAAAAGGCGCTATTCCTTCGGATACCATTTCCGAGATTCTGCTGAAACAGGGCATCAAGACCGGCGTCCTTGAAGATCGCCGGGCCCGCCGAGAAAAGGCGCTGAAACTGGCACGCAAAAAAGGTATTCCGTTTACCGGTCTGGAACGCGAAGCAGCCAAAAAAGCCGCCGAAGAAAAAGCAAAAGCCAAAAAGGAAAAGGAAAAAGAAGCAGCGGCAGCAGCCAAACCCGCATAATCAATAAAACCGTTTAGCCCCGCGATTAAAAGTAATTCGTGTATATTCGTGTTAATTCGCGGCCATTAGATAATTCATCCATTTCGCGGCCGTTTGTTATGCGCATTGATGTTTTGACACTATTTCCTGAAATGTTTGACTCGCCGTTGAGTCATTCAATTCTGAAACGCGCACAGGATGCCGGCGTGGTCAATATTCACGTTACGGACATTCGCAAATTTACCGAAGACAAGCACGGCAAGGTTGACGATAAGCCTTATGGCGGCGGGCCGGGAATGGTGATGCGATGCCAGCCGGTTTTCGATTGTGTGGAAAATGTATCTTCGCAAAGTACGGACAAGCCTCGCGTAATTCTGCTTTCGCCGCAGGGGCGGGTTTTTAATCAGCGCCTTGCGGAAGAGCTGGCGGGTGAAAAAAGGCTGATGTTGATTGCCGGGCGATACGAGGGCTTTGATGAGCGAATCAGAATCGGCCTTAACGCCGAGCAGATTTCGATTGGCGATTATATCTTAAGCGGCGGAGAGCTTGCGGCAATGGCGATAATTGATGCGGTTGTGCGGCTGCTGCCGGGTGCGCTTGGTGATGAAGGTTCGACGCAGGACGAGTCTTTTGCCGACGGTTTGCTTGAGTATCCGCAATATACCAGGCCGGAGGATTTTCGCGGAATGAAAGTTCCGCCGGTGTTGCTAAACGGCCATCACGCCGAAATTGAAAAATGGCGGAAACAGCAGGCAATTGAACGCACAAAACTGTGGCGACCGGATTTGATTAAAAGGCTCTAACATAATGAAAAGAAGACGGATGATGGCCCATTTAACATTGAACATTTAACA
>DYLR01000062.1 GCA_020721975.1 Blastopirellula marina
TCAGCAAAAAAACGCTGCCGCACAGCAGGCTGTTAAAAACTCCTCCGTCTCACAGAAGTCTGCCGGAGTTTCTGCCGGCAGTTCGCAAACGCAAAATCAGCAGATAAATGCCGCTACGCCTGCATCCGTGCCTCAAACGCCGGCAGCAGCGCTTAGACCTCTGGAAAATCCGCCGCAATCCCATGCCTTAATGCAGCAAATTCATATTGTGGCGGCAGGCGAAACGCTCACAGACATATCGCAAAAATATTACGGCACAGCATCAAAATGGAATTTGATTTATCAGACCAATAAAAACGTACTGATTGATGGTCCTGACAGAATCCGCGTCGGTATGCGGCTTATTATTCCCGCAGGCCCTGCCCCGCAGATAGATTTAACGCCATAACACGGACTTATCGACTATCCATATCGCCCTTTCAGCAGCCTGTCGCAGTATATGCACAGGGAACTGCAAAGGGTCAAACTTTGCCGACATCGCCTTTTGCAGTATGTCTGCCTTTTGGCTGCCCCAAATCAATACGATAATTTTTCTCGCCGCAAGCAGCAGCCGCGGAGTAATCGTTATTCGTCCAAAACCGTTTACCGGCTGAACCACCGGCGCAACAAGGTCGTTTTCGTTGAGTATGATATCCGAATTTGGAAATAATGAAGCAATATGCCCGTCTGCTCCCATCCCAAGAACTATAAAATCAAACTGCGGCGTTTGTCCTGTTTCGCAGCCAAAAACCAGAATTATTTGCCGCTGATAATCTCTGGCAGCGGCAGCAATATCTTTATTTTCAGCTTTTATGCGGTAGATATTGTTTTGCGGAATCGGCAGTTTACTTATGAATGTATCAAAAGCAAGCTTGTAATTGCTGTCCGGCGAATCGGGTGCAACGCATCGCTCGTCAACCCAGAAGACTTGGATTTTGTCCCACGGCAGAGACCTGGAAGCAGAATCTTCAGCCAACTGCTGAAAAAAACCTTTCGGCGTAGCCCCGCCTGATACAGCCATTCTGAAAACACCGGCATTGTCAATGGCCGCTCGTGCAGCTTCGACAAACATTCGCTTCGCCTCAACACCGATTTGCCGGTATTCATCAACACAAACAAGGTTTGAGCGGCAATTATCCAATTTTGTCTTCCGCAATCACCATTTGCCGGTTTTGACGGCCTTCGGTTTCGGCAGACCGTTCAGTTCCGCCAGCGAACGTTTTATATCCTCATCCGGCATTTCATAACGTTCAAGTTTTCCTTCCAGATAAGCGTCGTAGCCGAGCATATCCATAAGGCCGTGTCCGCTGTAGCAGAACAGGATATTCTTTTCTTTGCCTTCTTCTGTGGCTTTTTTGGCTTCACGAATTACTGCGGCAATCGCATGACTTGTCTCCGGAGCGCAAATAAAGCCTTCGGTGGCGGCCCAGGTCATAGCCGCTTCATAACATTCTATCTGGTCGATTGCAAGCGGCTTTTGCAGACCTTCAACGATAGCCTGACAGACCAGCGGCGCCATTCCGTGATAGCGCAGTCCGCCCGCATGAATCGGCGCCGGCACATAAGCGTGTCCCAGCGTGTACATTGCCATAAGCGGAGTCATTTTGGCGGTGTCGCCGTGGTCGTACAAAAACTCTCCGCGAGTCATCGACGGACAGGCCTTGGGCTCGACCGGAATAATATCGATTTTTGCGCCGTGAATTTTCTCGGCGGTAAACGGAAATGCAATGCCTGCAAAATTGCTTCCGCCGCCGGCACAGCCTATTACCACATCTGGATTTTTGATACCGACAGACTCAAGCTGTTTTTTCGCCTCAAGGCCGATGATTGACTGGTGCAGCAGGACGTGATTCAACACGCTGCCCAGACAATATTTCGTCCTGCCGCCGGGGTCTGTAACGGCCTGTTCAACTGCTTCACTTATGGCTATTCCAAGCGAACCGGGAGTATCAGGTGTTTTTGCAAGAATCGCTCTACCGGAACTGGTTTCATTGCTCGGACTGGCAACACAGTTTGCGCCCCAGGTCTTCATCATAATTTTGCGGAAAGGCTTCTGGTCAAAGCTGATTCGTACCATAAAAACCTTGCATTCTATACCGATAAGTCTGCATGCAAAAGCAAGGGCCGAACCCCACTGGCCGGCGCCGGTTTCGGTAGTGAGGCGCGTGGTGCCGAACTGTTTATTGTACCAGGCCTGCGGAACAGCGGTGTTTGGTTTATGACTGCCGGGCGGACTGAGGCTTTCGTCTTTATAGAATATTTTGGCCGGCGTTTTGAGATGCTTTTCAAGATAAACCGCCCTGCGTAACGGACTTGGCCGCCAGCGATACAGAATATCCAAAACCTCCTGCGGAATATCAATCCAGCGTTTTGTGCTTACTTCCTGCTCGATGAGATTCATCGGAAACACCGCAGTGAGCATATCCGGCGAAATCGGTTTTCCGTCCGGACCTAACGGCGGCTGAACCGGATTTGGCAGGTCGGCAGCAAGATTATACCATTTTCTGGGAATGTCTTTTTCTGCAAGCTGAATTTTAATTTCCATATCCTGGTCTCCAAAAAAACATTTGCGCAAGTTCACCCTTACCTTCAGTCCTTCATCTTATATGATTCTTCTCCGCCGTTAATAAGATAAATCAGCGGCAGGGGTCTGTCAACACCTTCCACAAATTTCGGTCTCGCCGCCCATGGCGCAACATTCAAAACGCCCGTCAAATCCATCCAGTACTGCAATCTTGCCACAGGCAGATTCCACGTCATGTGAAAATGATTGGCCGGGGCAAACTGCTTATATTCCATCATCGTGGCATATTTAGGCACAACAAACGTATGCGGCCATGTCGGTGTGGTCAGATTACACATCGCCCTGCCGAGCTTTTCAGGCACTGTTGTCGTACAAGCCTGGTCCCAAATTATGCTGAATTTATCGCATATTGCGCTGTAAGTCATTCGGCCTGCGATGCCTTCAATACCTGCCGGAGTCATAAATGTTACGCTGTTTCCGCCGCCGGGGAAGTAGCCGGCATCAGCCAGCGGCATTGAAATTCCGTCCATTATCTGCTTTATGCTTGCGCCCGGCTTTGCAGACCAGTCAAAAGATGCACTTCCGCTGTTATTGCCGTCAACAAGACCTTTTACAGCCCAGTCTGCATTTTTGGGAATTGTAATGCCGAGTTTTTTCGCAAGCTCTGTGATTTCCCATGCCTCCCAGACCTTGCGGAAGTCCATAAACAACGGAGGATTCCCGCCGCTAAGATACGTCATAAACAGCATTGTTAAAAGTCCTTGTACGTCATTTTCGGTTGCAAATGCACAAGGCGGTTTTGGTCCGTTATGGTCGAAAGTGCTGTTAAACATTGATTCCATACAATCCGCAACCGGCAAAGGAATGCCTCGCAGGTCCGAACCCCATTCGAGCTGGCTCATAAAGCCGCCGCCAACCGCATTCAAATCGGCCATTAAATCGCGGCAAATCAGGTACATCGCAAGCGATGTATTAAATCTTTCGCTGTCGGCCTGATTGCACAATTCAAGGCGTTTGCCGATATATTTATCAATCCAGCCGCGAAGAGCTGCCAGCTCCTTTTTATCATAAGCCTGTTTTTGCAGCATATCGGCCAGCAGTTTCATATCGAGTCTTGTAAGCTCAATGCCGAACGTGTTGCGTGTCGGTAATATGTGAGCAAGAGCCGTTTCCATTCCCATCGAGTCATGACCAAAGAGCATCGCTCGCCTGCCTCGCAGAGCAACCGCCGTTACGGCTGCATAGCACCAGTCAATAAGATTTGTCGCAGTCGCTTCGCTCATTTTCGGATTCATTCCCGTATCAGGCCAGTTGCCCACGTTCAGATGAACCATTCTGCCGTACTGTGCGATTGCGCCTGTTGTGGCGTGTGCATAAACCACGCCGGGCTTTGGGCCGCTGTTGCCGCAGGTAATATTTATCGGCGTATTTTTCGGAAACTGCTGCAAAACGGAAATCGTCGTCAGCTGCGGGAAAGCCCATGTATCCGGGCAACAGACTAAAATATCAACGCCGGCCTTGCGAAACTGCTCGGCTACAATATCAGCCTGTTTTTCACTGTCAACCAGCACATCGGAATAAACTACCGGCACAGCGGTTTTGTCGGGCAGTACCACTGTTCCTGCAATTGTGTCGGCAGTCATAGCAATAATATTTTGCGCTCGTTTGCGACTGTCTTTATCGATTCGCGGGTCGCACGGCGAAAAAACGCCTATTACCGGCGTTTTAGGCCTGGCGCTGCGAATATTTGTCAGACACTTTGCCTGTATCTTTTCCTTAGCCATTTGTTTGCTCCTTTATTTTGAGAAGTTCCTTTAAAATTTCGTTTAACCCTCAAACAACCTGAAAATCAAATAAAAAAATGCGTAATAAGCGATACAACCGTTGTTTAGCGGCGGTCGGTACGACCGCCATTTATTCCAGGCCGAACTCCTTCATCCAGGCTTCGGTTTCCTTTACAGTTATGCCGCGGAGTTTGCCGGGCGGTTCAGGCTGTTGTTTTTGCTGTTTTTTAAATTTTTCCAGCGAACTAATTATTTCAATCCAAAATTCCAGAGCCGGCACAGACACTGCCTTGTGCCTTCCTGCCGTGCCGCGGATTTTTCTGTCGCTGCTGACCACAAGCAATCGTCGCGGCGCAGAATCAGTGGCGATAAGCTCCTCAATAATATCGTCCGCTTCGTGCATTGTGCCGGAAAATATAACTTCAAGCCCCCGATGATTGACCAGCATTGATTTGTCCGGCGGGCCGATACCGTCAAAAACTATCCTGCCTTTGCGATGCTTTGAACGCAGATATTCGGCAATTGTGATACATAACTGCACATCGCTTATCCCTGCAAAATCCTCCTGCCTTTCGACCGTACGCAGCAAATTGTAGCCGTCAATTAAAATCACAGTTCAATCTACATTCAATAACCAACCGATAGTTAATTCCCAATGACCAATTTCCCAATGACCAGAGAATGCTAAAATATTTTAATGACCAATATTTCGGCAAAGGTCTTCTGGATATTGGTAATTGGAAATTCTCTGGTCATTCGGATTTGGTCATTGGTCATTTATTCTGAAGAGTATCTTACTTCACCCTGCACAATCGTATATTCTATTTTGCCTTTTACCTTCCAGCCGTTATAAGGGCAGTTGCGGCTTTTGCTTTTGAATTGTGCAGCATCAACTATATACTCGACATTGGGGTCAAATATCGTAACGTCGCCCTGCACGCCGGCGGTCATCGAGCCTTTGTTGATATGAATAATCCCGGCCGGTCTGCACGTCATCATAGCAATCAATTGCGGCCAGTCTATAACGCCAGGCGTAATCAGAGCCTTGATATAAAGTGCAAACGCACATTCAAGCGATGCAATTCCAAACGGAGCCGCCAAAAATTCCAGCTCCTTTTCGCTTTGCAGATGCGGCGCGTGGTCGCTTGCAAGAGCATCAACAATTCCATCCCGAACAGCCTGTTTGAGAGCGTTTATATCATCCTCGGTTCGCAAAGGCGGATTGACCTTGTAATTCGTGTCGTAATCGCAGACGCACTGCTCGGTGAGCAGCAAATGATGAGGCGTAACTTCGCAGGTTACAGGCAAACCCTGTTGTTTTGCCTCACGAATAATTTTAATGCCGCCTGCCGTCGAAACATGCTGAACGTGATAAGGCGTTGCGGTTTTTTTAACAAGCTGTATATCCCGCCAGATAATCATTTCCTCGGCAAGCCTGTCCAGGCCGGGCAGACCGAGAATCGTGGATTGATAGCCGCTGTTCATTACGCCTTTGCCGGCAAGCGAGGCTTCTTCGCAGTGCTGACTAACGACAACATCCCCGAACATCGAAGCATATTTCAAAGCTCTCGACATAACCGCGGCATTTTGTACGCAGCTTCCGTCATCGGTAAAGCCGACAGCTCCGGCCTGCCGCATCAGACCCATTTCAGAAAGCTGTTCGCCGGCACGGTTTTTTGTAATAGCCCCCATCGTATAAACATGGGTCTTGCGTGCCTGTCTTGCCATTCTGTGAACGTATTCGACGCTTGTGGCGTTATCTATCGGCGGGTCGGTGTTGGGCATTGCAACAACGGAAGTAAAGCCGCCTCGAACCGCTGCTGCCGAACCGGAGGCGATGGTCTCTTCTTCTTCGTCTCCGGGTTCGCGGAAGTGAACGTGAATATCAATCAGGCCGGGCGTAACAAATTTGCCCGTGGCGTCAATGACTTTCACGCCGTTGGCGTTAAATTTATCGCCGACGCCGGCAAACACTCCGTTGCGGATTAGAACATCGGCAACTTTATTTACATTATTTAGCGGGTCGATTACTCGACCGTTTTTAATCAGCAAGTCGTTGGCCATAAGATTATAAGTATAGTTTTTACTTCTTACCTTTAACTTTTTACTTGTCCAACTATCTGATTCGCCTGACTGACAAGGTACAGTACCGCCATTCGCACGGCAATGCCGTTTGTTACCTGGTCGAGAATCACACTGTTTGGCCCGTCGGCGACCTCGCTTTCCATCTCCAGGCCGCGATTGATTGGCCCCGGATGCATTACAAGCATATCAGGCCGGGCTTTTTTCATACGGTCAACTGTTAGGCCGAAATAATGCGAATATTCGCGTACTGATGGAAATGGATTGTTGGCCATACGTTCAAATTGAATCCTCAGCATGTTTATCGCGTCCAGCTCGCCGATAATATCGTCGAGCGAATAGCTGATTTTTACCGGCAGTTTGTCAACAGCAGAGGGCATCAGCGTAGGCGGGCCGACCAGTGTAACTTCGGCTCCGAGTTTCGTCATTGCCCAGATATTACTGCGGGCAACGCGGCTGTGTGCAATATCGCCGACAATCGCAATTTTTTTGCCTTTCAGCGTGCCGAGCTGCTTGCGAATTGTGTAGCAATCGAGCAAAGCCTGAGTGGGATGTTCGTTATAACCGTCGCCGGCATTGACCACGCAGGCACTTATACTTCTGCTGAGCAATTTTGGCGCACCGCCTGCATTATGCCGAATCACAACAATATCTATTCCCATCGCTTCGAGATTCCGAGCCGTATCGAGCAGCGTTTCGCCTTTGCTTACGGAACTTGTTTTCATCGTGAATTCCACCACGTCTGCGCTTAATCTGTTTGCGGCCAGCGAAAAACTTGTGCGGGTGCGGGTGCTGTCCTCAAAGAACAGATTGACTACGACTTTGCCTCGCAAAGGCGGGGCTTTTTTAATCGAACGGGTGCTTATCTGCTCAAAACCCTTTGCGGTATCAAGAATAAATTCGATTTCCTGTGCTGAAAGGTCTTTCAACCCCAGAAGATGTTTATGTGTCCACTGAAAATTAGTTTTGTCGGCGGTTTTCATCTCTGAAATCTATAATCTGTAATCTAAAATCTTATCTGACAATTACCCTGTCGATACCGTCGGATTCGATAAAATTTACTTCCACGTTTTTGTCCGGCGGCAGTTTTATTTTATGGCCGGCAAAATCGGCCTGAATCGGAAATTCCCTGCCGTCGCGTTCTACCAGCACGGCAAGTCTGATAGCCTTTGGCCTGCCCAGGTCAATCAGCGCGTCCATAGCAGCGCGCGTGCTGCGGCCTGTGTAAAGAACATCATCAACAAGAATCAGGAGTTTGTCGTTGATATCAAATCCTATCTCGGTACTGCGAACCTCGGCGAATGCGCCGCCGGCCTTGTTAAGGTCGTCGCGGTAAAGTGTAATATCAAGCACACCGCAAGGTACTTCACAGCCTAAACGCTGAACGAGGAGTTTTGCCAGCCGCTGACCTAGTATCTCCCCCCTGCTGCGGATGCCTATTATTGCAGGGGGATTTTGACTGGAATCGGAAACACTTTTAGCTATCTGGTCAACCAGAGTGTTAATGATTTGACTGATTTTTTGGCTGTCGAGGATTATTTCCATAGCTGCCACGAAACGAAAACCGCCTTGTTTTCAAGTTTTAGGAAGTATAACACAGCAGCGGCACAAGAGCAAGGGTACATCACTGCATTCCGAGAAAATAGCGGTTTTTAAGCCTGAAATAATGGAATTTAATAAAGATTTTGCTTTAAAATAGATAAAATTTTTGTTAGAATTGCGCTTTTGGGGTTATAAGAGGTTGTTCAAAGGAGCTGAAGATTTCAGGTGTCAGGCCTATCAGGGATTAAAATATTTGGCAAGGGACTTGCTGTCTTTATCATAACCACAGTTCTGGCAATTGGTTGCGAGGAGGCTTTTGCCGCGCATTTAACGGCAGCTCAGCCTGCGTGTTTCAATAAAACCGGCATTGACAACCTTAAAGTGCAGGGATTAAGCGGCAAAGGAATCGAAATTGGCATTTTATGCCGGTCTGAAACCTACATTGACGGCAAACCTCAAAACGATTACCGACCAGACCGGTCGCATAACAGCCTTAAAACTTCCCGACTAAAATTTGCCGATGACGGCCTGTCATTTGCGGGGGTTTCCGACCATGCTACTGCGATAGCGTCAATTTTTGTAGGCAGGGACACTGCGGCAACGGCAGAGAATATCGGCGCATTCGCTTATGAGGGGGTTTGTCCCGATGCCACACTTGAAAACTTCGAGTTCTGGCATTTTCTTAAAAAATATGTATTTCCGCTTCAAAAACCGGGGCAGTCAATTTTGAGTATGAGTTTTGGTTATCAATTTGAGGACTGGTGGACACGGGGCATTGATGCGCTGGCGGAGAAATATAATCTAACCGTTATCGCCGGCATCGGCAACGGCTCTGATGCATTTGATGGCCCTTTGTATCCGGCAGCGAATGCGAATGTCATTGCCGTGGGCGTTATGGAATCAGCGGATGTCAACAGCCCTGTCGGGCAATTAACACGATTTGCCCTGCCTGTGCCGCAGCATTCAAGCACAGGTCCCACAGATGCCGGATTGTGCAAGCCGGATATAATCGCACCGGGCAACTGCCTTGCCGCCGTGGCGGGCGAGCCGAACACTTACGAACCCACAGGCGATTATTCCAGTTATGCCGCTCCGATTGTGGCCGGCGTTGCCGGGCTGCTTACGCAAAAGGCACAAAGCGATGCAAATTTAGCCGCTGCGATTGACAATCGCGTATTGCGATCCATACTGATGACATCTGCGGTGAAACTGCCCTACTGGCAGAAAGGCAGGGTCGGAACTGCCGATGACCACAACAGTCCGCTGGACTATATTCAGGGTGCAGGGCTTTTGAACGCAGCCGTGGCTTACGATATACTTTCCGCAGGGCGTCAATCGCCCGGGCATAGCGGTTCAACCGGCTGGGACAGAAATATTATTTTGCCCGGCAGCGAGCCGTACAGGCAGTATGGAATTGAATCTGCCGGCAGCAGTGGTGAAGAAAAATATATTACTGCCACGCTGGTCTGGAATCGCCGGTATGAGCATAAATATCCATTTGAGCCTGTTGGCGAAAACTGCGATAATTTACGCCTTGAGCTTTGGGGGGTGGACGCAAATTCCAATACGGCAATTATGCTGGATTACAGCGACAGTGCGGTTGATAACGTCGAGCATATAAGATTTCCTATTGCGGCAGATGGTACTTTGGTTTATAAGCTGATTGTGCGAATCAGTCCGAATGCTGAAAAAATTGATATGCCTGCGGAGTTCGGCCTGTCCTGGCGTGTTGCCGAGGCAGATAAAAGATTTGATTCGCTCTGGTATGACCTCAATGCCGACGGGAAAACAAATGCCACAGATTTGCGAATGGTAACTTCCAGACTGTCCGGCTTATAGTATTTGAATGTTGGATGTTTTCCTTTGTGTTTATCCGCCGTCGGCAAGACGGCGTACCCGTCAGCCCGCAGACCTGCCCTGCGGGTCATCAGTATAATGTAATCACGACTTTTCGCGAATCTGACCCCGACAGCAGACGTCGGGGTGGCAATTTCAGTACTTTTTCAGTCCGCCGGACCAGCCGACGGCTCAAGATTTTCAATAAATTTACTTGCTTATTCGCCGCTGTATGATATGATTTACCTTGGGTCTTTTTGTGCAGACCCCAGGTAGGTTTAAAGGTTTTTTCGTGGAAGAGGACGGTAAAATGAGCAAACCTTTCCCTATGTTTTCGTCGGCCTGTTCGGCAGGTCTGTTGGGTGTCGTTGTCATCGCTGTTGTATTCTCATCCCTGACTTTTTCAGCCATTGGGCCGCAGAACGTGCTAATCCTGTGCAATAACAGCAGTCCAACCAGTATTTATATAGCCAAAATGTATCGACAATACTATCCCCAGATTCAGGACTGGCAAATACTTATGCTCACCGGCCTTGCGGACTGCTCGGGCGCATCCGCAACATCGGCAACTGAAATCATCACTCGCCAGCAGTATAACGATTTAATCGCTCAGCCGGTCAGAGCTTATATTAGTGATACGGCTCATCCGGAACGTTTTGGTCAAATTATGGTACTTATCACAACCGCAGGACTGCCCTACCGTATCAATGACACGACATATACGGACGCAGTAACCCCGGCAGGCTCAAATGCCGATACTATCATCAATCAGGAATCATCTATTGACGCTGCAAGCGTCGAGTCGGAATTAACGTGCCTTTGGTACTGCGACAACGGCTCAGCCAGCTTTGATAAACGCAACCGGATGGTCAATCCGTATCAGGGCTATCGAGGCTGTGGTTCCGGTATAAGCGAATTTCCCCGTCAGCAGCCCGGCAGTAAAACAATGAACTGGACGATAGGCATTTCACAACTTGCTCCGCTGGTTGAAAACCCGCAAATGGAAGGCGTTATAATTCCCCCCAAATGGCCCGACTTTCAGCTTAACTACGGCACGTGCAACCGCGTTTTTAACGCCGGCGATATGTACTTAGTTTGCAGGCTTGACGGACCGAAAACGCAGGGGCAATCCGCAGTTTTTGCAGTTCGTAATATGCTCGAACGCTCGAAACTTGCCTCCAATCCCGCTTTCGGCGTAAATCCCGCACAGGCTGTGGCAGTATTAGATGATGCTCCATCCCTGCCGCAAAGTAAAAATTATGACAACAATCGCACTTACAACTTAAATTACAATTGCAACTTTCTTAATTATAATCCAGCCGGGGCTAATCCGCCCGACGCCCCCAAGTGCAGGGTAAAAGAAGATTATATCGAGGCCTACCGGCAAATGACGCTCACTGACCCGGACGAAACCCTGAACATTGGCAGCTTTTATTTTGCTTACAATCTTGCGGCTATTCTCGACCGGCGAGGTTCGGTATCGCTCACTCAAGCCGACCTCGATGCTCTGACAATATCCAATCCTTCTCGCTCCGCTCAGCAGGCAATTATTCT
>DYLR01000063.1 GCA_020721975.1 Blastopirellula marina
AACGAAGAGTTCTTTGTTTTTGGGTTTTGTTTTGAGCATTTTAGTTTTGAATATTTGATATTTTTTCGGATTTCGATATTCGGATTTCGGATTTAACTCCTTATATTATAAGAAATTAGATTACAATAGCTAAAGGCAATATAGCGTAGTAGAAATAACGTAGTAGAATTAAGGCAGGGAGGCTTTAATATGCAAACTTTAATAGGCCGTATAGTTCAACAGCTCTGTTATACCGGACGGTTCGGACGCTTCCAGACACGTTCGTGCAGCGCAGCAGTCGCAGCAGTATTCCGTCCGCATGCATACCATCTTATCTGGACACAAATGCTCCTTATTGGGGTTCGTTCAGTGCCTGTGGTTATGATAACAGGTGCGTTTGTGGGGATGGTGCTGGCTGTTCAGGCCTACGGACAGCTTGCCGGAATGAATCTTGAGGAGCATTTAGGCGTGCTGATAAACCTTTCGGTAGTGAAGGAGCTTGGGCCGGTTCTGGCAGCCGTGATGCTGGCCGGTCGCGTAGGCGGCGCATTGACAGCCGAGCTTGGAACAATGAACGTAACAGAGCAGATTGACGCCGTCCGGTCAATGGGCTGCGACCCGATTCGCTATCTCGTTGCACCGAGACTGCTTGCCTGCGTTATACTTACGCCGTTTTTGATTATTTTTGCGGATTTCCTCGGTATGATAGGCGGATATGTAATCAGCGTATTGCACTTCAGCATAAACAACAAGGCGTACTGGGATTTTTCCGCCAAGGGTGTGGAGCTTTGGGACCTCAATATCGGCATAGTCAAGGGGGTGTTTTTCGGAATGGCAATTGCCATTGTAAGCTGCTATAAAGGCTTTCACTGCAACCAGGGTGCGCAAGGCGTCGGCCAGGCATGCACCGAAGCATTCGTGGGAAGTTTTATCCTTATTCTCGCGCTGGATTTTGCCCTTGTAGTGATTTCAAAAGCCGTTTATGAAACGCTTTGGCCGGCAAGAATGCTGCTTTAACGGAGTCTGCATTGAACGCAAAAAATGAAAACAATGTAATGCTGTCAATCAGCGGGCTGACAAAAAAATTCGACGGGAAAATCGTGCTTAACGAAGTGAGCATGTCCATCGAAAAAGGCAGAACAACCGTTATAATCGGCCCCAGCGGATGCGGCAAAACCGTACTTATCAAACACTTTAACGTGCTGCTGCGGCCGACTAAAGGGGAAGTATTTTTCAAGGGCAGAAGAATTGATGATCTTCCCGAATCAGAACTGGGGGAGGTGCGAACCCATTTCGGATTCCTGTTCCAAAGCGGTGCGCTGTTTGACAGCATGAGCGTTTATGAAAATATCATTTTCCCGATTCGCCAGCACCATCATATCAAAGACTGGAAGGCGATGGATACGCTGGTCAAAAACAAATTGTCAATGGTGGGCCTTGACGGCTATCAGGACTACTACCCTGCCAGTCTGTCCGGCGGCCAGAAGAAACGGGTCGCCCTGGCTCGCGCAATCGCTCTTAATCCGGAAATTATTTTCTACGACGAGCCGACGACAGGGCTGGACCCGATTCGCTCGGACGTAATTAACGAGCTGATTCTCAAGCTGCAGCGCGAATTGAGTGTTACCAGCGTGGTTGTTACGCATGATATGAAAAGCGCATATAAGATAGCCGACAGAATTGTAATGCTGCACAACGGCAAAATTATCGCCGACGGTAATGCCGACTATATTAAAAATCATTCCTCGCCCATAGTTCAGCAGTTCATTCAGGGCCAGGTGAGCGAAAAAGACCTCGAAAGACTCCGCTCAACAACGGCCTCAAACGACCCCAATTTGCTTACAAATCCTGTGGATCAGTAAGACTATTTTAGGGTAGAGGGTTTAGGGGATAGGGTATAGTTAGCCTGCCGATTTGTTCGGCGGGCTAAATTAAAAACTGCGGAAAAGAAACATCCAATAACCAAATTCCAACATCCATTTAATAACCAATATTCAATAACCAACATCTCTGCGAAACGGTTGTTTGATTATTGAAAGTTGGTTATTGATTATTATTTGGATGTTGGATATTGCGTGTTTGGAATTTGTTTTTGTGTTTAGCTGCCGTCAGCTCGCAGGCCGGTCCTGCGGGTCATCGGTATAATGCAATCGCAACTTTGAACAAATCTGACCCCGACGGCAGGCGTCGGGGCTGACAAGTCTCCCGATTTATTATAGGTGTTTGGTTGTCGCGAATACATTAGAGCCTTTAAGTCAAAATCACCGATTTTAACCCCTACCTGCGGAAGTTGGGCTAAACTTCAAATTTTATGCCGGTAAGAGCCTCATAAGCCTCGATGTATTTTGCCCCGGTCTTTTCGACAATATCCTGCGGCAGTTCTATGCCGGGGCCGGACTTGTCGAATCTTACGCTCTCAAGATAATTCCGCACAAACTGCTTGTCATAGCTTTCCTGGTCGCGGCCGGGCTGGTATTTATCCGCCGGCCAGAATCGCGAACTGTCGGGTGTGAGAACCTCGTCAATCAGAATCAATTTGCCGTTAATCTCGCCCCACTCGAATTTCGTATCGGCAAGAATGATGCCTCGTTTGCGGGCATAATCGGCGGCTTTGTTGTAAATTTCAATACTGCGGTCGCGGACAAACTCGGCCTTGTCCCAGCCGACAATCTCTACACAGCGGTCGAAGTCAATATTCTCATCGTGTTTGCCATGCTCTTCTTTGGTAGCGGGTGTGAAAATCGGCTGCGGCAGTTTTTCACACTGCTTCAAACCCGCAGGCAGCCTATATCCACAAACGGTTTGATTTTGCTGATATTCCTTCCAGCCGCTGCCGGCCAAATAGCCGCGAACCACACATTCAATCGGCAGTACCTTCGTTTTTTTGACGAGCATTGAACGGCCTGCGAGCTGGTCGGGATATTTATTAAACGGGGCGGGGAAATCGGCCACTTTGTCGCTGATGAGATGATTTTCGACAGTACTGCCGAGAAAATCAAACCAGAATTTGCTTATCTTCGTAAGTACTACGCCCTTGAGCGGAATACCGTTTGCCATAATGACGTCGAAAGCGCTGATTCGGTCCGACGCAACGATAAGCAATTTATCGCCGAGGTCGTAAATATCGCGGACCTTGCCGCGGCGAACACTGCCATGGGGGATTGTAGTTTGCAGAATGGCTTTTTTCATTTCAGTTCCCATTGTTTAACCTTACCCATAACAAAGTTGTGCCGCATAGCCCAGAATCCTGTGAGAAATACGGATTAACAGCATTATACTCTACGGTATCCGGCTTATTACCGTCAAGGGAAAATACAATTCCGAAATCAGGCACGGATTAACGTGGCGCAGCCAGGAGGCCGCAACCAAAATCCGAAACGGATTCAAATAACCATATGATTTTTACTTCAGCAGTTTTGATTTTGTATTAAAGACCAAACTTTCAATAATCAAACGACCATTTCGCAGAGATGTTGGTTATTGAATATTGATTTTAAATGGATGTTGTGTTATTGGTTATTGGATGTTTATATTCCTGTCCTATATAAAAATTCACCGGTATTGTCTGTGATTGCCGAAAATGGTAATATTACATTGGCTGTAATTTTGGAAATTATAGGACCAGGACAATGTCCAATGGAATCGACAAAACGTACACTGCCGGCTGCGATGACGGACTTGTGATTCGCTCGCACAAGGATGCCGAGGGATTCGGCTTACTTTACGATGCCTATTATGAGAAGCTGTTCAAGTACTGCATACATCGTCTTTACGACCGCGATATAGCCGAGGAAGTACTCGGCGAAATATTTTTCTACCTTGCAAACACAATAGCAATGACCCGGCCTTCTTCAGATAAGGCATTTGCCGGCTGGGCGTATCGCGTGGCCAACCGCAAAATCAACCGGCGGCTGAAAACTATGCTCCGCCGCAGACAGCTTGCGGTTATTATCGCGCAGGCTGAACCGCCGGAAACAAATATACTGGACGAGGACGATAAAAAAATCATCTGGCCGATGCTTTACGAGGCGATGATGCAATTGAGTTTCAGCAGGCAGAACATAATAACGCTGCGTTTTCTGGAAGGCTTTAAGGCTGCGGAAATAAGCGAAATTATGCGGACAGGCCCCGACAGGGTGCGCGACCAAATTACAGCGGCTATCGGGCAGCTTAGAGAAATATTAAATCAAAAACTTACCCGTGCGGGATTGAAAAAGGAATAGAATACGTTACAGTTTTTCGTTTCATAAGTTTTATGTTCAGCAACGAACGAGAATTTGAACAAATGTGCAAATGGCTTGTGCTTGACGACAAGGCGTCAATGTCGCATCAGGCCAGGCTGCGCAGCAAGGTCTTAAGCGAATTCAGAATCGCAGAACTCCGCCGCAGCCGCAGCGATGTGCATTTGCTTCAATTCGCACTGGCTGCGTCGATACTTGTGGGGCTGTGCATTATAGCAATGATTTTGATATCCCA
Source organism: Blastopirellula marina (assembly GCA_020721975.1). Lineage (GTDB taxonomy): Bacteria > Planctomycetota > Phycisphaerae > Sedimentisphaerales > UBA12454 > DYLR01. Next base: position 4,456 of record DYLR01000063.1, read on the forward strand.
CTCGAACAAAACTTCGGATAATTATTTCATCAGGATGCCGGCATATCAACCGCTGCCGAATGAAGAGCCGAACTATTTTCCTCAAAGGCCCGTCTTGCCGCAGCGCAGTACGGAAGTGAATCGTCCTGTGCTGACTGCGCCGATTTCACAACCGCCATCGCCGGCAGTATTGCCGTCTGCGGAGCAGGACGCAGAATTGCTGCGCCAGGAAATGCAGGAACTAATGACAATGCTTCTAAGCCAGGACGCCAACGAACGAGAGCTTGCCGTTGAGGAAATAAGTGCGCTGACCGGCATATCACAGACCAGACTTTTGGGTCTTGTTGAAGCTATAAAAAAATCGGACGCGAATACTGCCGGTAATAAACTTGCCCAGGGGCTGAAGATACTCGGCGAGTCAAATGAACCAAACACGCCGCAAACAGCAGAAGATGCGAATCTTCCCTAAAATACAGCGATAATACACCTGCAATGGCCTGTATATGTATAAAAAAACCAAACCAGATTCCCTTTTAAGAATCTGGTCTGGAGGAGGAGGAAAATGAAGAAAATGTTGCGGTTGTTTCCTACATACTTTATTCGGCAATTTTGGCCTGATGTTCAAGAAAAAATGTATTCTGCTGTCAAAATTTCAGGCCTTCCCCAATTCCTGCGTCCGATAATAGAAAATTTTACTGCTTTATAAGACACACAAAAGCTGCAATAAGCTGCAATAATTCCCCAAACCAGCTATTTTGCAATGCTAATATTTGGAATACGGCTGGTTTGTCCCGCGATTTGTCTGCGTTTTATGGCGGCAATAATCGCGTTGAAAGGTCCGGTTGACGCAAATAAAAGCGAAAAAAACGTAACTGCCAGCTCAAAAATAAACACCGCAAAAAGAACAAACGATACCGTTGCCACGAAATATGCGAAAGGCTTTTTGCCGCGAAGGTATTGATTGACGATATGCGGGTATACCATTCTGCTTATCATAAGCAGGGATACGGCCAGCACGATTGGCGGCAGGGCGATAAGCGTGCCGACGTGGGCTATCTTAAACATTGCCGTGTGTGAATAATGTATATTGGCAAGCAATTCCTGATTAAGCAGTATAAGCGACCCGATTACTGCGGCAGCGGCGGGTATCGGCAGGCCGTAAAAGACCATGTGCGAAACTTCTCCCTGCTCATTCTCGACGTTGAATCTCGCCAGGCGAATCGCCCCGCAACAGACATAAATTGCCGCCAAAAGCCATATAAACCGCTCGATAAATGTTGAAATATATTCTCCGGCATTAAGGACTTCGCTTAGTCTGTGTTCCAGCAGGCGAATGAACATAAAGGCCGGAGCAACTCCAAAACTGATGATGTCGCACAGGCTGTCGAGCTGGCCGCCGAAACTCGACGTGCTTTTGGCCATTCTTGCGACTCTGCCGTCGAGCATATCGCAAATCATTGCAACGGCAATCATATAGCAGGAACCTGTAAGAAATGGAAACTGGTGGTCACGGAACGTAATACCGGCAAAATCGGCCTGGGAATGTTTGGAAGCAAAAAAAATAGCGGCAAATCCGCAGACCCCGTTGAGCAAAGTAATCAGAGACGGCAATACAGTGATATACCGCAGACGCTGTCGGCAAATATCGTGAAGCACAGACTGTTTTAATAATTCATTTTGATTCATAAAGCTTCCTGCAATATAATAATGCCGGTCTGGCGGATATTCAAGGTTGACGAATCGTTCAAAATGGTTTAAGTTTCTGTATCAAATTCTAACCTCCTGTTTTTAGAAAGGAATTAAAAAACTATGTATTCGACTATTATAGATGTAACCGCTCGCGAGATTCTGGACAGTCGCGGAAATCCGACAGTGGAAGTCGATGTAACCCTTGATGACGGCTCGTTCGGCAGGGCTGCCGTACCCAGCGGGGCAAGCACCGGCGCGCATGAAGCTGTAGAACTGCGCGATGCAAAAGACAAAAGATATATGGGCAAAGGCGTCCTTACCGCAGTAAAGAATGTCAACGAGATTATTTCTCCGGAAGTACTTGGAATGGACGCCACAGCACAGGAAGATATTGACCGCACTATGATACAGCTCGACGGCACAGCCAACAAAGGCAAACTCGGGGCAAATGCTATTCTCGGAGTTTCACTGGCTGTCGCCAGGGCTGCGGCGGATTCGGCAGGGCTGCCGCTTTACCGGTATTTGGGCGGCTGCAACGCCAACATATTGCCGGTACCGATGATGAATATTCTCAACGGCGGCAAACACGCGGATAATAACGTTGATTTCCAGGAATTTATGATTATGCCTGTGGGAGCAAAGGACTTTCCACAGGCGCTGCAAATGGGCGCCGAAGTGTTCCACACGCTTAAAAAAGTACTCAAGGATAAAGGCTATAACACATCCGTCGGTGATGAAGGCGGTTTTGCCCCGTCGTTAAAGAGCAATGAGGAAGCTATTGAAGTAATTCTCGAGGCAATTAAAAAGGCCGGTTATAAGGCCGGAAAGGACATCTCAATTGCTCTCGACCCGGCCAGTACCGAAATGTGGGTCGAGCAGGGCAAAAAATACAAATTTTTCAAGTCGGACCCGAAAAAACAGGTAAGCTCCGATGTGATGATTAAACACTGGGCGGACTGGGTTGGAAAATATCCGATAGTCAGTCTCGAAGACGGTCTTGCCGAGGACGACTGGGACGGCTGGTGCAAACTTACAAAGCAGCTCGGCGATAAGTGTCAGCTTGTCGGAGATGATTTATTTGTAACGAACACCAAACGTCTTGCCGAGGGTATTAAAAAAGGCTCCGCCAATTCGATTCTCATAAAAGTCAACCAGATTGGCTCGCTGACAGAAACATTTGAGGCGATAAATATGGCACGTCGTGCCGGCTGGACGGCGGTTATAAGCCATCGCAGCGGCGAAACGGAAGACTCTATTATAGCCGATTTGACTGTGGCCGCAGGTGTAGGCCAGATAAAAACAGGCTCTGTCTGCCGAACCGACAGAATCTGCAAATATAATCAGCTTTTGCGGATTCATGAGGAACTTGGCGAATCGGCTAAATACGCCTCGTTCCTGAACGTGAAACGTTGTTCGTGAAGCGCATCTCGTATTCCGCTTCACACTTCACGAGATACGCTTCACGATATTGTTTATAATATGAAAACATAACGCTTTGTTTGACAATCAGTTATAATGCCTCATTCATAATTCAAAAATCAGGAGAAAAACGAATTATTTATATTGACGAGCGAAAAGTAATCGGCTATCTTTAATATCAAATTTAATATTGAAGTCCACTGGACTTGAAGTGTTCTACCCGAAAATAATACACCACCTTTAAGAAATTAAAGGAAAGAACAGTCGAACACAAAGTCAGTGCCCTAAAAAGGGCGCTGCTTGTGGTTTTCGACTGTCGCCCTTGGTGGGGCGCTCGGGTAGAGCCATGAGGTTAGCGTCCTGCAATCATGCAAAGGGCCAGATTGGGGTTTAGTATGAAATTTTCGTAAGGGAGTATGGCCATGAAAAACATCGTGGGAATTTCAATTCTTTTGGCAATTCTGTTTGTTATCAATGTTTATGCAAGGGAGATTAGTTTTGTCGGTGAAGGCTGCATCCTCGAACCAAATGAAGAAATTACCGTTTATATTCAAACCGATGTACCTTTGTTTTTATTGGAAGCCATTATTGAAGTTCAAGGCGATGCAAATATCACATCCGTGATGAGTCCGGCAGACGCCAACGATTACGGCTGGCAAGGCGACGTCTGGCCGGTCGATCCGTATGTAGATGACGTTAATAATATTTTGTACCTCGGCGGCGTATCGTGGCCGGGCGAGGCCAACGGCACAGTCGCATATTTCAAATTCAGATATTACAGCGGACAGGTGATAGTTTCCGCTCTCGAAGGATTTGCCTCGGACGTGAACTGTCAGCACGTTACGCCATTTCTGGCAGATGATTTAATCTTCGGCGAAGAGCCAAATGATTTTGGCGGAGATTCATACTCACAGGACAATGAAGATAAATCCGCCGAAGATTTCAACCTGCCGCTAATAGGCAGTTATGAATCTCCGCAGGAAAAACGAGAAAAACATTTAATTTATTGCCCGCCAAATTCAAAAGAAAAGCCGGCTGTTTTAAGCAAGACTGAATATCTTGAAGAATTTGCCGACAAAAATGAATACGAACAGGACAAGGACGGCGGTGAAGGTATGCTCGACGGCCTTGAAGATGCCATCGAGATAAGCTCCGACATTACCACCAATCAGCTCTGGACGACGGACAATAGTTATCATATAACTGCCGACGTAAATGTGTAGGCTTTGCTTGTGATCGAGCCGGGTACAACGATTTATTTTGGCTATTCGGGCGGATTAACCGTCAATAATGGCGGAACGCTGATTTCCGCAGGTACGCCGGAGAATCTTATTATTTATACTTCCGATACAGGTTACGGCTGGGGCGATTATTATTGTGCGATATTCGTCGAACAAACAGCTTCGCCGGCAACAAAGATAACATACAGCTACGTAGGTTGTGCGCAATATGGAATTATAACCGACAATATTCGGCTCGATACGCCGATAGAGAACAATTATCTGTTTTACAATGTGTATGGCATTTTAGAATATGGCACGCATCTTACGGATATTATGAACAACCTTATTTATTACGGCTATAACGAATATTACTACAGCAGCGGCATAGAAGTATATATGGAATCATCGGAGGGTATAGCCGATGCAAACAGCAACATTCTCATTCAGAACAATACTTGCGATTATCAGGATTACGGAATTGTAGTGTATGGCACGGAAAATGAAAATGACGCGGGCATGGCGGTATTGGCAAATAATATTATCAGCGGTTCGGAAGTATGCGGCCTTTATATTTGTAATCTTGGTGAATATGTGGCCGCTTTTGTGACAAATACCGGCTATTATGATAATGATGTGAACAAGAACCTTGAGTTTGAGGAATATAATCCTGTGATTGCGACGCAGTATCCTTATGTTGACGGCCAAAACTATTTAGACTGGTTTTATCTTGACCCCAACTCGCCGTTTGTGGATGCAGGCGCAGGCAGTCCAGAAGAATTTCAGCTTATGGGAAAAAATACCAATATCAATGGCACACCCGATACAAATATCGTGGACATCGGATTCCACCATTTTAAGTGGGATTATATTGACCAAAATGAAGCTGATATATTATTGACTGACCTCGATGGCAGCAACAGAATAGATTTCAATGATTTTGTCCGTTTTGCTAATGAGTTGGGTTCGCAGGGAACAATGCCACAGGATTTTGACGGTGATGGTATTGTCGATGTTAATGATTTGGTGATTATATGCAATAACTGGCTGAAAGAACTGAAATTAGGGATAACATTAAATCAGCCCCCGGACAACATTGTCGGTGTACTGGCAGCCGAATTTGTCGGAGATAGTAACGATATAACCTGTTATTTGTATGAAAACGGTCAGTTAGTGGGCAGGTTGTTTGGCGAAGATTGGTCGATTGCGACTTATGAAGGCCGCAATGGCACACATCAGTTGAAGGTAATCGGCGTTAGTCCCGATGATGATATAATATGCGGCAAAGTAATTACCATTGATGTTTATAACAGGCTGAATAACCTCACCGGACAGCCGAGTTATATTGCGGGGCAGAGCTATGAATTTAAGGGATTTTATGAGCCGAACGAAGGCAGTACGATAAATCTTTCAATCAAAGATTGGGATGATGAGATTATCTGGAGTGATACGGCAACGGGCAATTTCCAGTGTACGGTATCGGCGAATATTCTGGAATGTCCTTATAATGACCTTGTGATTGAAGAAGAATCCGGCGGCATGATGCTTAGCGGAGAACTGCCGGACTGGATAAAGTCTATAACGAGAAACTATAATATATCAACCGACCCGACCCTGCAGAATGCCAAATCGCTGCTGGTGGGAGTGAAAAGAGGTTTCTGTGGTTTCAAGGATTGGACATATAATCGGCGGGAAGTCTGGAAGCAATATTTGACGGCCTGCCATAATAAGGGAATATCGCCGACGATATGTTTGTTTTTCAATCAGGCAACACGCGAAAATATCCGCAGGGCTTTTGCGTTACCGTATATGAAATCAATAATGATTATTACGGATGGTAACAGAGAAGTTGCAGGCGTTCACAGGACATTTTTCGAGGCATGGGACGGGGAATATTTTTCATATTTACTGAAAAATTGGGGAGGCGGCGGCGATTACGAGCTTCTTCCTGCCAAGTATGAAAGGGGGTATTCAGTGGCTGATCAGATATCTCATTTTAGAACGCACAACAGATTTTATGTTTTCATTGATGCCTGCAAAAATGGGACATCCTGTATGTCACCGACATGGTATCAAAGCGTCTGTCTTCCTGAACCACCTGACAATAATTACACTGAAGCCGAATATGAAAAGACAGCCGATATGGCACATGCTTTTGGTATCTATAATAATCCTCCCTATGAATATAGATTATACATGGGCTGGCGGGGATTTGCTCTTAAAGGAATGCCTTATTGGCTTGATTTGACTCACTATAATAACTTTTTGAGAAAAATTTGGGAAGACGTGGGCAGTAGTAGTTCTTTATATCAAATGTTCAGAGATGCCTTTTCCGATGCGATAACAGAAGAAATCGGCAATCGAATTCCGGCAAGTAATTTCAGCTATTACGGTAACCATCAAATATACTTTGAAAACTATTAAGGAGTGTAACATATGAAAATTCGACCAATCTTACTAATTATAACCTTTGTTAT
>DYLR01000064.1 GCA_020721975.1 Blastopirellula marina
CCCGCCGATAGTGCTGATGCGTACCTGCTCGGCGTCGATGCCGAACGCGTACGCCCAGTCGTGTATTGCCACTCTGCCGCTTAGCCGGTACTGAAGCGGCCCGATTTGTTTGACGGGTTCATCGCTTGTCGGCTGTTCGACCTCGCCGAGCAGTTCGTCCACAATATCCTGCAACGTCACCAGGCCTGAAATCTGGCCGTATTCGTCAACCACAACAGCCGTATCCCGTGCGGTCTTTACAAAATCGTCTATCAGCGATTCAACGGTCTTTTGTTCAGGAATATAATAGCACGGCGTTATTAACGACCTGATGTCCGCATCGGCTGCGCCGGCAAACGTCTGAATATATATGCTTCGCAGACTTACCATCCCCAGAAGATTGTCTATCTCGCCGTCGTAAACCGGTATTTGCATTATTTTGGCGGAACGCATTTTTTTTATAATTTCCGGCAGCGATTCGTCGGCGTCGCAGCAGACCATATCCACCCGCGGACGCATAATCTGACGGACCTTGAGAAAACCAAGCTCAAGCACGGTCGAAAGAAATTCGTTCTCGTCCTCGGAAATAAGCCCCCGCTTCCGCGACAAATCCACCAGCATTTTGAGCTGTCGTACGGTAAGTTGCCGTGAATTCTGCTGTGGAAAATAAAGCAGCTTCAGCGCTGGAACGACAAAAAGAAAATTCAAAACGCTGCGCAGAGGCGAAACCATCCTTACAAAAAAATAGCAGGGCAAACATACCGCCTCGGCGAAAAATTTTGCGTTCATAAAGGCTATCGACTTGGGCGTCATTTCGCCGAACAGCAGCAGCACAAAAAGCGAACACGCCGCGAATATCGCAGCCTCAAATCCGTGCCGTGCCGATTCAAATTTCGCCGTAATCGTGCTTGAAAATGCAAAATAGCTTACATTCACCAGCAGATTACCCAGAAGAATCGATGTCAGCAGGTCTTTGCTGTTGTCAAGAAGCCGGCATATTATCGCCGCAATTTTGCCTTTAGAACTGCGAAAAGACGCTATCTCTCTGCGTGAAAGATTGAAGAATGCCGTTTCGGAACACGAAAAAAAACCCGATGCTAAAAGCAAACACAACATCGCGGCAAGCCGCCACGCATTTTGCATTAGAAGTTCCATCCGTCGTGTCCGTCCGCCCCATTATCACTGCGGCTGTGCAGGCAATGTTATGCAGAATGTCGTTCCAAAACCGTACTGCGAATTTACGGTAATACTGCCGCCGTGAGCAGCCGCAACCTCTTTGCAGAAGGCAAGCCCAAGGCCCGTGCCGTTCCTGCTGTGGCCATCCCCGACGGATTTGGTCGTGAAAAACGGCTCGAATATTCTATCGATATTCTCCGGCTTAATGCCGCATCCGGTATCGGCAAACTCTATTATAACGTTTGCCGTATCACGCCATGCCTTTACGACAAGCCTGCCGCCGGAGCCGAGCATTGCCTCGCGTGCATTGAGAATAATGTTCATAAAAAGCTGCTGTAATTGTACCGGCACTGCCGATACTGTCAAATCCAAAGGCACTTCAAACTTCACCGTTATGCTGTCTTTGCTAAAATCACGAGCTAAACAATCCATAACCAATTCAAGCGTTTCGGCTATATTGCACGGCTGTTTTGGCTGGGTCTGACCTGATGCCATTTTAAGCATACTGTCGAGAATATCTCCCGCCCGCCTGCAGCCGATTACAACTTTGCCAAGAGCCTTGCGGGTAAGCTCGCTGTCCTGTGGATTGTTTGCTGCAAGCTCGGCATAAGTCCCCATCGGGGTCAAAATATTATTTATTTCATGAGCTATCATTGCCGAAATCGTACCGATATTGGCAAGTGCCGCAGAACGGTTCAGACGAGACTTGAGCTGTTCATTTTGAAGTTTCTGCGCCCGCAGGGCCAGGTGTAAGGACTTGCGTTTGGCTAACAGGTCGGTCAATGTAATCTCCGGTTGAAAATCATTGCATCCGGCATAAATATTTGTAAAATACAGTATTATAATAATCGACATTCAAGCCGTTTTTCTTGAAAATGATTCGCGAATGGACAGCCACGCTATACTTGAAGAGCTAAAAGAGCTTTTGGCAGGGGCCAATGTGGACGTTCGTGCAGAGCCGATGGGCGGTGGGCCGGGCGGCCTGTGTGACATCAAAGGCCGTAAGATTTTCTTTATCGACACCGATTCCTCGATAAACGAGGCAATAAAATCAGCAGCTCTCGCCGTATCAGAACTGGTAGATATCGAGTCAATCTATCTAAAACCGCAAATCAGGGAAATCATCACTGATACTGCCCGGCTTTCCCACAAAACTGCCGATAAGAAAAATCCGGGCCTTTTTTAATAATCCTTTACGAAACCCCTTTGCCACTGTATAATGCCGCTTCGTTAGGATATTGTTAGCAAATATTAAGATGGAGTTTGTCCTTTATGATAGAGCAGGACGATTATACAAAAGGCAGGGTTCTGATAGTTGACGATAATGAGCAGAATCTTGAGTTGTTGCAGGCCTATCTGGAGGAGCTTCAGTGTCAGACCATACCCGCTTATGACGGTTTTACTGCCTTGGATATCGTTAAAAACGACCCGCCCGACCTGATATTGCTGGATGTTATGATGCCCCGAATGAGCGGTTTTGAGGTTTGCCGGAGAATCAAAAACAATCCCCAGATCGCGGATATTCCGGTGATTATGGTTACCGCATTAAACGAATTGCGGGATATCGAAAGGGCGATTGAGGCCGGTACTGATGATTTTCTCAGCAAACCCGTCAATAAATGGGAGTTGATAACTCGTGTTCGTACTATGCTCAAGCTCAAGCATTTGACCGATAAGCTGGAGCGGACCTTGGCGTATTTGAGTGAAATTGAGTCCCGTTCGGCTCATCACGCATAAAACACACATAAAAAAGACCTGCCCAAACCTCAAACAAGACTTTCAAGCCGTTAGTATCCATAAAGTCTGAACATTAAAAGGTATCTTTACGTCCGAATATAACGCCTTGTTGATACGACGGTTAAGAACAGGACAGTTCCTGTCGATACCCCGGATAGCAATTGATTTGCAGGAACATTGTTTGACAAGGACCAAATGAGCAAGATATTTGAGATTTTTGGCAGGGGGCTGGAGACCCGATTGACCGACATCCTTTGGCACTGGGTTCTGGCAGTGAAGGAAACTGTCGGCAGCGACCGTAAGGCTCTTATCGAAATTCCGCTGAACCGGCTTTGCGATATGCGGCTTGACGATGCCGAAAAGGCATTGAAAACATATCTTTATGAATTTCCGGATTGTCAGGTCGCAAGAATGCTGGCGGTATCGGTTTGTCTGCATCGCGGGCTGATGCAGCAGGCGCTGGAAAATCTTCAGTCCGTTTACATGCGTTCTCCGGGCAATACAATGGCTCTTTACGCAATGGGGTATTGCTATGAGATGATTTCAAATGATGCCCAGGCTGCGGAATTTTATCAGGACTGTTTGAAATTTAAGCATTATCTTGAGCTGCCGCGACAAAGACTTGCGGCTATATATTTAAAACGCGGCCATATCGGCAGGGCGATAGAGGAATACTGCCGGCTGAAAAAAGAAAACCCCGACGACATCAGGTCTGCGGCTCTGCTTGGTCATCTGCATTTGGCCAATATGGAATATTCCGCCGCAATAGATGATTTTAATACTGCCATACTGATGCACCCCGATAATTTCCACGAGCATATTATTGACGATGACGATTTTGTTTCCGCCGAACAAATCAGCGGCCCTTATGACCTGATAGAAAAACTCAACAGAATGATTCAGACTATGCCGGAAAAAGCGGAACTTTACACCCGGCTCGGCGATGCGTACCTGGACGCGGGTGAACACAACCAGGCCGGCAGCAGCTATGAACAGGCGCTGCGAATTCAGCCAAATTATCTTGAGGCCTGTATCAAGCTCGGTTCGCTTTATAAAATGACCGGCAAACCCGCCATTGCCGCTCAGCAGTTCACCGTAGCTGCTGAAATAAACGACGACATCATTGATGCTTATGCGGGTCTTTTGACCGCACAGATGCTTGCCGGACAAAAGGTGCAGTATGAAAATACGCTTCAACTGGCAACATCGCTTTTGCAGAACAGTGCAATTTTATATACCGAAATTGCCAGGCTGCAATTTATCGCGTCGCCGCGTCAGTTTGCCGTTCAATCCGGCCGGCAGACAAAACAGTCGCCTGACAAGGCTGTCCGGACAAGTCTGTATGAGAGTCTGAAGAACAGGCCGAATGACCCGAGATTAAATTACGTTGCCGCAATGTTTTTGATGTATCAGGGAAATCTTGCAGGTGCGTCAAATGCGCTTAAACATGTTCTTGAAATCAATCCGGCATATCATCGTGCTGCCACACGTCAGGCGATGATTTTGTATCAGCTTGACAGAAAAAACGACATAAGCAAAATTCTCGCCGATTCGATAAAATTCTCTCCGCAGAGTTTATCGCTGCATTATCACACCGCCTTGTTATACACCGACAATCGTCGCTTTGCCGGCGCAATGAGGTCTGTTTACCAAATGCTCGGCAAGTCCGTCGATGCCGAACAGCTTTGTACGACGGTTTCGCAGACACTGGAAAATATCGGATTAGTTGACAGGGCGGCTACATCATATCAGACTATGCAGCAGCTTGCCGACAGTGCAATTGAATCGCTTGGGTAAAATCCATTATATGCACAGTAAATCCGTAGTTAAAACCATAAATACCTGAATTAAACATAACATATCTTATGGGACGTTGGCAGGGGGGGCAGGCATATATAATTCCTCACAAAAAAATCACTTGAAATTGGGAAATATTATGACAAAATATGGTCATAAAACCGGTGTTTGACTTATGGTAAATTCCAAAAAAATTAACTTTGCGGTAATCGGCTGCGGTATGCTTGCCCGTAGTCAGCATATTCCAAATATCGCGAATTCTTCCAAAATGCACCTGCATACCTGCTGCGACCTGTCCGACAATGCATTAAAGGAATGCAGAGAAAAATATCCGTACATCCAAATTTCAAAAGATTATAAGTCGGTGATTCACAATGCCGATATCGATGCGATATGCATAGCTACTACTGAAAAGCTGCGTCTGCCCCTGATTGCCGAGGCGGCAAAGGCAAAAAAGCCGGTGTATTGCGAAAAGCCTCTTGCCCGCAATCTCGAAGAAATGTACCAAATTCAGAAAATCGTCAGCGAGGCAGGAATTCCGTTTTGTGTCGGCCATAACCGCCGTTCGTCCCCTGCGATGCTGGAAGCTCATTCCATATTTCGTTCCCATATCGAAAATCCAAAGCCCTGCAAATGGCGGTTCGACAGAGAAGGCGCAAATCGGCCAAAACTTCCAGATTACGGTAAGGCGGCAATATCGGTACGAATTAACGATGACTGGTACAGCTGGAAGGCGTGGGTATTCGACAGGCAACAGGCGCCTTTCGGACCGATGCTTTTTGAGATGACCCATTTTACAGATATATGCAATTGGTTTCTTGCCGCAGAACCTGCCGAAGTCGTTGCGATGGAACAGGGTATGCTCAACCATGCTGTTATTGTGCGGTATAAAACAGGCGAATTAGCTTCACTGATTATGTGTGCCAACGGGACTTTCGGTTATCCAAAGGAATTATATGAAGCATTCGGCAACGGCGGCGCCGTTATAGTTGACCATATGCTCGAAATACGCACGGCAGGAATTGAAGGCGCCCCCGCAAGAAAAGTATATCCTATGCTTAATGACAGACATCCGAATATAGGCGCACAAGGCGGTTTATACGGCTGGCTTGCAAAAAAGCAGGCGGCCTGCAAGGAAGCGGCTGAATCAAATGATTCGATGCGCATTTTTACAGCCGAGCCGGACAAGGGACATGCTCATGCCCTTGAAAGGTTTGTGGATGAGATAAACGGCAAAGGTGCCGTTGTCTGCGGCGTCGATGACGCCGTCATGGCGACAAGAGTTGCCTTTGCTGCGATAAAATCAGCAAAAGAAAACAGAATGGTTAAACTTTCCGAGGTATAGGGAATCAAATGAAGAAAATCAAAGTGGGCTTTGTAGGCGCCGGCTGGATGGGCGGCGTCCAGATGCAGCGGATTTGCGAACGCAATGATGCTGAAATAGCTGCTTTATTTGAAAAAAATGCCGACCGGGGCAGGGAAGTTTTGGATAAACTCGGCCTGCCGAGGCAATTGCTTGTTGATGATTATCAAAAAATTGTGAACAATCCTGAAATTGATGCTGTCTGGCTTGTAAGTCCGAATAGTTTCCATGGGCCGCAGTCAATAGCGGCGATGGAAGCGGGCAAACACGTATTTTGTGAAAAACCATGTGCCACCAGATTCGGCGATTTTTGCAGACAGATTGAGATTGAAAAAGCAAAACCAAATCTGAAGACTTTTGTCGATTACATATTGTATTTTGACAGCCTCGAAGAACGTCTGCGTAAAATGGTTGCAGATAATGTTTTCGGCAAAATTACGCAGATTCAGGTCAATTACCGTCATCCTGTTAATATTGCAGGCGATAAGGTCTGGAAACTTGACAAGAACATAATGGGTGACGCCATAGGAATGGGTATAAATCACGCCTTATCGGTGATGATTTATGCAATGCAGAGCCAGGCAAAGCCTGTATCGGTATATGCGACAAATCTATCTTCACAGGTCAGAGCTTTTCAGGCCGAGCCGATTTACAATATTATGATAAAATTCGATAATGGCGCGACCGGTTTTTGCTTTGGCAATATAGACAGCGGCAACGGCTATGATGCATATCATAACATATTCGGCACAGAGGGCGGACTTATTTTTGAATCGCAAATAGACAGACCTTATAAGGTAAGGTACTGGTCGAATAAAACCACCGGCGGCAAGTGGATAAGGCCGCTGGACAGGCAAAATGCCGGAGATTTAGCCTGGCCGGAAGATACAACAACGCCGGACAGCGGCAATGTTGTTGAACATCAGACAGGCGCCTGCGTTGGCCATTTTATAGAATGCATTAAAAATAATATTAAATCGCCGTTGAGCTTTGTTAATTCGCAACGCATAGCTGAAATCGGCTGGGCGGCTCAAATGTCGGCGGCGATGAATAAAGAAATACGATTACCTTTGGACTGGAAACAGGCGAAAGAATTTTTTGAGGACAAAAATTGAACTCTCTGCAATTAACACTTGATTTTATTGCTGATAAAAAGGTATCCAGACCGCCTTTTCATCCCATTATTATGCGTTTTGCGGCCAAATATGCGGGCGTTAAATACAGGGATTTCTGCCTTGATTACAAATCCAAATGCGACGCTATGGCCGGATGTGCAAGGGATTTTTCGCTCGATTGGGTTACAGTAATGTCGGACCCGTATGCAGAGGCGGAGGCTTTCGGGCTAAAAGTGAATTATCCTGAAGACAACCTTCCTTTGCAGGATGGATTTTTGCTTAATTCCGTACGGGATATAGACAGCCTGACCGTTCCCGACATCGACTCATGCGGCAGAATGCTTTCAAGAATAAAAGAAGTTGAATATTACAATAAGACAACGGGCGGTGAATATTTTATTGTCGGCTGGGTGGAGGGACCCTTGGCGGAATATGCCGATTTGCGAGGTCTTCAGGACGCCTGCATGGATTTATACGATTCTGCACAAAAGGTCGAAAAGGCCTTTGACATTTTTACTGAAAACGCGGTTAATTTCATAACCAGACAGATAAAAGCCGGCGCCCACTGCATCGGCATAGGCGATGCCGCATGTTCGCAGATAGGGCCGGAACTTTACAGGCAATTTTGTTTCAAACGGCAGAAATATCTCGTTGAGCATATACATTCGCTGGGTGTGCTTGCGAAACTGCATATATGCGGCAATACATCAAAAATCCTTCCGGATATGATAAAGACGGGAGCCGATATTATAGACATCGACCACCTGGTACCGAATATGGATAATTATATATCTCTGCTGGCAGAACGGCAGGTTGTATGCGGCAACAGCGACCCTGTATCGGTAATACAGGATGGCGATTCTGCTGCAATTGCAAATAGCGTTCTGGACTGTTTCAAAAAAGTGCGGGGTCGCGGCATCGTATCGGCGGGCTGTGAAATCACGCCTGGAACCGCTGTTGCCAATTTTTCTGCTTATTCGAAAGCTGCTCACAGCCTGAAATTATGAAAATAATCAGGACCAACTGCGATTTTGAAAGAGAGCCGCTTAAAAATCCGTTCGGATTCAAGGGCGGTTATGTTTCCGAACTTTGGCAGGTTCGGGCTTATATGCAGGACGAATCCGGCAATGAAGCAATCGGTCTTGGCACGCAAAGTACGTTATGGTCGGACGCTTCTGTTTTTACATCAAGTAGTGAGTCTGCCGGCAATAGTATGATGTTCCTGATGACGTCTTATGCACTTGAAAGAGCAAAACAGACAAACTGGAAAACGCCGTTTGAATTGCTTGATAAATTATTGCCCGATGTTTACGAGTACGGCAGGAAAATAACAAATAATCCGAATCTTCGTCTTACATTTGCTCTCAATTCTCTTGTTGCCGTTGATAACGCAGCATGGCTTGTTTATTGCAGAAACAAAGGCATTGCCAATTTCGACGATATGCCCCCTGCCGATATTAAACCGGCGATCAACTGCCGGCACAGCAAACTGGCTAATATTCCGCTGATGAGCTATAACATACCGCTGGAGCAAATCGTCGCAGCGGTAAATGAAGGCTATTTCTTTTTGAAAATAAAAATCGGCTGCAACCCCGACAGGGACGGCAATCTCGACAGGATGCTCGAATGGGACAAGAACCGCTTAAAGGAAATTCACGAAGCCGTAAAGGATATCGAAACGCCATATACCGATACGGGGCATATCCCGTACTATTTCGACGCCAATGGCCGATATGACGGCAAAGAAAGGCTGATGAGATTTCTCGATTATGCAAAAAAGATTGGTGCGCTTGAAAGAATTATTCTGATGGAAGAACCGTTTGCAGAAGAGTTTGATGAAGATGTCTCCGATATTCCGGCCAGACTGGCCGCCGATGAAAGCGCTCATTCGGATAAGGACGCGTTAAACAAAATTCAACAGGGTTTTACCGCGATAGCGTTAAAGCCAATAGCCAAGACAATGAGTATGAGTTTGAGGATTGCCAAACTTGCTTATGAAAAAAAGGTGCCGTGTTTTTGTGCGGATTTGACGGTAAATCCGATATTAGTGGATTGGAACAAGAATGTAGCAGCCCGACTGCCTGCCCTGCCGGGTCTGAAAATCGGGGTATTGGAATCCAACGGCCATCAGAATTATAAAAACTGGGAGCAGATGAAGGCCTGCCACCCTATGGCCGGTGCATCATGGACGACGCCCCGGAACGGCATATTTAATCTTGATTCCAAATTTTACAAATGCAGCGGCGGGATTTTTAAATCCTGATACATCGCGGATAATTTATTTTAAACAGACCTTTTCGCTTTATATGCATATACGGCCTGCGGACCAAAGGATTTGTCAGAGTTTTAGCCCGTAAATTCCGTACCCCATCTGCCGAACGGCATTTCATCCTTTTCTTCAAACATATCGTGATACTTCCGCGGCTGATAAAGTTTGAACTGCAATTCCCGCAGATATTCCTGCGGGCCGCTCTTGCGGACAATCTCAATAAGCGAATCTATCTGCTTTTGGCTTTTAAATTTTCCTATTGCCCGAAGTTTATTCTCTAAATGCTGCTGCGTTGCACAGATTCTCAGTTTTGGCGGCTCCGGGAAATCGCAGTAAACGCCCATTTCGTGTACCCACGGCACCTTATCTATTGCCTTGCCAAGTTCCGGCCAGATAGCTCCTGCCGCGTGAAACAGACTGATAAGCGTTTCCTGATGGACGATTTTATGGTCGGGATGCAAATCGCTGCTTGTGGGCATAAAAACCTGCGTAGGCCTTATATCTCGCAGCGTCTTTGTGATTGCGTTTTGCAAACCTGTAAAACCGGCCGCTGCCGGCTCACCGGCCTTTGCCGGCCTTCTGCCGCAAAACAAACTCAACCGGCAATCCGGAAATCCCAGCCAGATAATATTTTCCCGCGGCACGCCGAGCGACTGATAACATTCAAATGTCTCAGCTCTGCGGATTTCGCCTATGCTGTTTTTTTCCTGTTCGCTGCAATAACCCTGTGAGCCGTCGGTTATAATTACTATATGCACCGGCACGGATTCCATCATCGCAAGCTGCATAAAAATGCCTGCGCCGATAACGGCGTCGTCGTCATGCGGACTTATGAACATGAAGCATTCGCGTTTTCCCTGCCAGGTTCTCGAAACGCTCGCCAGTGTAGGGCCGATTCGTCTTTCATTGCCAACCAGTCGTATGTATTGAATTTGTTCGCCCAATTTAATTATTCTCCAATTAATTTTAACAGTTCATCCGCTTTTTGTATTTTCTCGTTCAATTCATTTTTAATTGATTTCACAAATGCGTTCTCCTCAAAACTCCCGCGGACTGCGGCAAAATCAGCCCTTCGAGCCGATTCGTCGCCGTCAACTCCAAAGCCGACAAGCGAAATATCTGCGAAATCCTTTTTCGCATCGTCGAGCAGCAGTTGACTGAATTTCTGTACGGCCTGTTTATATTGTTCAATAATGCCGCGAATATCCGCTGTTGTTATCTGCCCGCCGAATTTATTATCGAGATATTTTTTCACCCATGTCCATTCAAAATTATAGTAATTTTCGTGTATCCGTGCCAGGTTTTTTTGCAGCGATTCAATATCGGCGATTCTGCCCGATGAAATATCGTCAAGCAGCGATTCAATACATTCCTTAGGCGCAAGCATTCCCGAAATATCGACCCACTGACCGCCGCCGATTTTGCCCGCCGGCGCAAGAGCCTGACGCAGTTTTTCATCGCCTGTACAATCGGCCGTGCTTAATTTGCCGATTAGTTTTTCGCCTATATATCGACAAACAGCCAGCTCATAATATTCAATACCCTTCTGAAGTGAACGCAGGTTGAAAAATAAATTGTTATAACAGACTACGCCCGGCTTGACCGGCTCG
>DYLR01000065.1 GCA_020721975.1 Blastopirellula marina
TTAAATACTGTGAACGGTTACAATATCTCGAAATGCTCACACCTCAAATTCCGGATATAACCGCACTGGCGATGAAATTTGTGCTTTCCTACAATCAGGTTTCATCAATGCTCGTCGGCATTGATAAACCTGAATTTATCAATAAGGCTGTAGAGGCTGCCGACGGGAAATATTTAAGCCGTGAACAGCTTGCTTTTGCGGAAAGTCTTGCCTGGCCGCAGCCTGAATTTTTGAATCTCGCCGTCTGGGACAGAAACGGCTGGCTGAAATAGCTGCCAACCCGCTTTTTCACAGTCATTCCGCATTTCGCGACTGTCTGCGGCGGTCGGATTCTTTCAGCAGACGTTTGCGAATACGTATCGAATTCGGGCATACCTCCACAAGTTCGTCTTCCTCAATATATTCCATTGCAGCTTCAAGACTCAATTTCCTGGCAGGCTTGATTCGTGCGGCCTCATCCCGGCCGGTAGCCCGCATATTGCTGAGCTGTTTGGTTTTGACGGCATTGACCGGAATATCGTTGTCCTTGCAGTGTTCGCCGACGACCTGGCCCTCGTAAACCTGCTCGCCAGGCTCAACAAAAAAATAACCTCTGTCGAAAAGCGCATCAAGAGCGTAGGCGGTAACCTGCCCGGTGTTTGTGGCTATCATCACGCCAGCTTTGCGGCGTGGAATCGTTCCGCGCATCGGATCGTAGCGTTCAAACGAATGATGCATTACGGCTCTACCCTGCGTGGCGTTCATCATTCGCGCGTGAAGTCCGAACAATCCCCGCGAAGGAATCAAAAACTCCATGTGAATATAATCCGTCGTGCCGCTTTTTGCGTCCATTTTAATTATTTCGCTTCTGCGGTCGCCAAGCAGGCTCATCACCGCGCTTTGACAGTCAATCGGACAGTCGATTACAAGCATCTCCACAGGCTCAAGATGAATATCGTCAACTATTTTGATAATTACGCTTGGCTTGCCGACGCAGACTTCATAGCCTTCGCGGCGCATATTTTCAAGCAGAACGCCGAGGTGCATCAGCCCTCTGCCGGATACGCTGAATTCCTCGCTGGATTCTCCGGGGGCAACCCGCAGGGCAACATTTCTCTGCAGTTCTCTGTCAAGCCTTTCCTTTATTTGCCTGCTGGTGACGTATTTCCCATCTTTGCCTGCAAACGGCCCGTCATTGACACGGAAAGTCATCGTCATAGTCGGTTCATCGATGGCTGCAACTGCCAGTTTCAACGGATTTTCCGCACAGGCAATCGTGTCGCCGATGTCGATTGGGTCAAGACCGGAGATAGCACAAATATCGCCGGCATAAGCCGTTTCGACCTGTTTTCTGCTTAAACCGTGAAACTGATGAACATGCATTATCTTCTGCCGACGGTGCGTATTTTTGGCATCGATAACGGTAACAATCTGCCCTTCGCTCACCTCTCCGGCAAATATTCTGCCTATGGCGACCCTGCCGACGTAATCGGAATATTCAAGATTGGTAACAAGCATCTGCAGCGGAGCATTGGGAACTACTTTTGGTGCCGGCACATGCCTGACGATAGTCTCGAAAATTATTCTGAGATTATCGGTTTTAACATTCGGGTCGTCCGACGCCCAGCCCTGTCTTGCCGATGCGTAGATAAGCGGAAAATCGACAGCGGCATCATCAGCGCCGAGCGAAACCAGCAAATCAAACACCTCGTTGACGACCTCGGTCGGTCGACTGTTGTCGCGGTCGATTTTATTTACAACCACAATTGGCCGCAGTTTATGCTCCAGCGCTTTTGTAAGCACGAACCGCGTCTGCGGCATAGGGCCTTCAAATGCGTCAACCAGCAGCAGCACTCCGTCGGCCATTTTCATTACGCGCTCGACCTCGCCGCCAAAATCCGCATGACCAGGCGTATCGATAATGTTTATTTTGTATTCGTTGCCCTGAACATCGGTATAATAAATTGCACAGTTTTTGCTGAGGATTGTTATGCCGCGCTCGCGCTCCAGCGGATTTGAATCCATTATCAGCCCCAGCTTGCCGTCAGCAAGCTTGTCAAGCTCTTCCTGCCGAAACATTCCGGACTGGTAAAGCAACTGGTCAACCAGCGTCGTCTTGCCGTGGTCGACATGAGCAATTATTGCAACATTACGAATATAATTCGAGTACATTCAGCGTTTTTCCTTTTTATTTTTACCAAATCATTTGTGCCGGGGATGTGATATGTCAATCGTTTCCGCGGAAAAATTCTTCCATAGAAATCTGACTCTGTGAGCCGTCAGCCATATTTTTTACGATAAGTTTGCCGCATTCTTCAAGCTCTCTGCCGATAATAACACAAAATCTGCATTTCATTGAATCTGCCTGTTTAAGCTGTTTAGCGAGATTGCCCGGCTTATAAGCAAACTCAGCAATCCTGCCAAGCGTTCGGAGTTTGCAGGCTGTTTCAACCGCCCTGCCGAAAAGCCTTTCATCGGCACAGGCGACAAAATAATCAATTTTATTCGCAGCAATACGTTCTTTAAGCAGACCTTTTTCTTCAAGCAGTATTTCAAGAACACAATCGCCCATACCCATACCGGTGGCGCTGATTGCCGGGCCTCCAAAATCTTTCAGCAGATTATCGTATCGTCCGCCGCCGCAAATTGCCCGCAGCCGGCCTGTAACATCATGTACTTCAAACACCACGCCCGTATAATACGCAAGGCCGCGAACAATGCTCATATCAAACCGGCAGTAATTGTCGATTCCCATATTCGAGAGAATCACAAAAAGCCTTGAGACCTCATCAAGACCCTGCTGCACGGCCGGACCGGGCCGTACAATATCAGCAATTTGTTCAACCGCGGTTATTTCCATTAATTTTTTTATTTTCTCAACAACACCGCCGTCGCCGATTTTCTCGAGCAGCATTGCGTCAAAAGTCTCCGCCGGCAGTTTGGTTTTTTTATCAAGCAAAACATATATCGCGTCAAGAGATTCTCCGGAAATGCCAAGCTCGACTAAAACAGCAGCAAGCAGTTTTCGGCTGGAAATCTTTGCTTGGATATCGCCGGCAGTAAGGCCGGTGCTTCGAAGATAGTCTATCGATGTAAAAATAACATCAGCGTCGGCAATAACGTCGTCAACGCCGATAACATCGATATTCCACTGGAAAAACTCCCGTAATCTGCCCTTTTGAGTGTTTTCAGCCCGGCAAAGCCGCGGCACGGAAAACCATTTAATCGGCCGGGGCAGAGAATTGATTTTTTCATTCACCATTCTCGCCAGCGTCGGCGTAATCTCCGGCCTTATGGCAAGTTCCCTGCCTCCGCGGTCGGTAAGACTGAAAAGCTGCTGGGCTATTTCCTGGCCGCTTTTGGCCTGGTACATAGCAAGGTATTCAAAAATTGGTCCGTCATATTCAACAAAACCGCTGCGAACCGAAGCGGCTTTCCAGCCGTTAACGATATAATTGCGTACAGCCATCTGTTCGGGATAAAAATCCCGTGTTCCCTTGACCGGTTGAAATTTCACTTTTTATTTTTCCCGCGATTACGTCTTTTTATCGGCGTTTTCATATTGTCAAATCTGACCTTTATATACTCCTGCATTTGCCTGTCATTGGTAAAATGCAGGTCGTAATCATAAGTATCACTGGTCAGTTCGCATTTGCTGGTTTTATATCTCCGGCAGATATTCGGACGGTTGGCGTATATTTCGCAACGAAAAGTTTTTCTGTTCAAATGTCTGCACAGCGTTTTGAAATTTATGTACCAGTCACCTTTTTCGACAAATACGCTTACATTGTAATGCGTCAAAAACCAGCGAATATCATCATAATCGCCGCGACTTTTAGGCTTATCCAGCGGCAAAGCTATATTTCTGCAACACAGTGCAGAACACTTTTTACAGGGCGTTTTTGCAGCCATTCAGGCATTATCCTCAATCCGAATCATACAATCCATGATAAAATAACTACGAATGAGCAGATGATTATCGAACTGCTGTACGGGCAAATCCTGCGAATAGCAATCCGCTTTACGCTTTACAGGCGGCAGAATACAAAAAGTTATACCTTTATTTCTTTTTGTCAGCCGTTTCCCGTCAATTCGGCACATATTTCATACGGGCCTGGCCGACAAGATAAAAACTGCCGGTAATGCATATCAGATCTTCCTTGCCGATAGCGCTGTAGGCAATCCGCAGAGCTTCACTAATGCTAAGCGTGGTTTGGCACATCTTGCCGCAAATTTCGGTGTATATTTCGGCAAGCTCCTCAGGATAGGCGGCCTTGGGCGAATTGCTGCGTGTGAAAATTACCTTATCCGCACCGTATTGCAGTTCCGTCAGCATTCCGCGAATATCCTTATCCTGGCCGCAGCCGAAAATTATGACCATCGAATCGTAAGGTATATGCTGACCGATAGCGTGAATCAGCGCCTTAATGCTGGCGGCATTATGGGCGGCGTCAATCAGTATCCGCGGGTCATAGCAGACCATTTCCATTCTGCCTGGAATGGAAACTCTTTCAAGGCCTTTGGCGGCTTTTTCGTCGTCAATCTCATAGCCGTCTTCCTTGAGCTTGTCGAGCATAGCTATTGCCAGCCCGCAATTAATGGCCTGATGTTCACCCGGAAGCGGCACACGAAGATGTTCAAATCTTGTTTTAGGCGTTGTCAGACAAATCCGCGTATGCGGACCATGTTCGCGAGAAGATTCAAAACGATACGAAAAATCCACGTCTTTTCCGGTTACAATAAGCTGTGATTTTGTTGCCAAAGCCTCGCGTTTGAGAACTTTCATTGCCTCGGGGTCCTGCGGCACGGTTACTACCGGCACGCCCTTTTTGAAGACCCCTGCCTTTTCCTTTGCAATACTGTCGAGCGTATTGCCGAGCAGGTTCATATGGTCATAACTGATACTCGTTACGCCGACAACTTTGGGCGTGATTACATTTGTACTGTCGAGTCTGCCGCCAAGCCCGGTTTCAATAACCGCAATATCAACTTCTCTGTCAACAAAATGCATAAAGGCCAGAGCCGTCATTATCTCAAAGAATGTAGGCGCATCTGTTTTGAGCATTTTTTCAACAGTCGCATAAATGCGGTTAATCAGTCCGAGCATCTGGTGTTCGCTGATCTTCTCTCCGTTGACAATGATTCTTTCATGCAGGTCAACTACGTGCGGCGAAGTATAAAGCCCGACTTTATAGCCGTTAGCTTCGAGCATTTTGGCCAGCATGTGCGCGGTTGAGCCTTTACCTTTTGTGCCGGCAATATGGGCACAGGTGAGCTTTTTATGCGGATTTCCTACACCTGCAAGCAACTTCCCCATCCGCTTGAGGTCGAACGTATCAACATTATAGCGCAAACGAGTCTGTTTTTCGTAGTCGGTTTTCTCAAACAGATAGCCAATGGCCTGTTTATAAGTTCTGAATGCCTTGGTTGGGCGCAGAGATACTATTGAGGATACAGCCTTACCGGCCGCTGTCCTTGGAGAACTGCGTTTAGTACTCATTTTCGTCACCGAAGTCATAAACCGTAATTGTAGCAAAACCTTAATATTAAGTCAATAATGACGGCGGAAAGTTGCACTTACAAATCTAAAATTTTACGACATTCCCTTATACCGCTTTATAACTGCTTTTAATATAACTACTTATAAGTCAGAGTTTTTGTTTTCATATCATAAAAAACCGACAATTTAACAGCACTGTTGTATCCACATTTCAGAGCTTTGATGTTATAATTCTCAAAGAATACTTATAATCAGCTCAAAACTGTAAAATAAAAATAGACCTCTTATGTTTCTAATCATAGGTATGGACGCCCCGGAATTGCGCGGATTTACAGTTGATTAGTACGTCATTGGTGTTGAAAAGTTCCGTATAATCCAAGTGTTGTCAATACAATAATTCCCTGTTAAACTGTCCTGACAAGATTTAAAATGAACCTGCTTCATCGGAATTAACAATGAATCATTCCGCCAATATTGAAAACTGGCTGCGGCTCAATCACGCCGACGGCGTAGGGCCGGTTACATTTGCCAAACTCGTCAAACATTTCGGCTCTGTTGAAAATGCCGTGAAGGCCTCATACAATCAACTGCTTCGCATCGAGGGTATAGGCGAAAAAACAGCCGGCAGCATAATCTCTTCCAGAGATAATTTCGACGTCGAGGCGGAAATAAAACTGGCCGACAAGCACGGCGTAAAAATTATTCATCTTGATGACCCGTCGTATCCGCCGCTGCTGCGGAAAATTTACGACCCGCCGGCCGTGTTGTATATCAAAGGCGATATTCAGCGATGCGACAATTTGGCTATCAGCATTGTCGGCTCAAGACGATGCAGTCTTTACGGCACAGAACAGGCCTCAAGATTTGCATATCTGCTGGCATCGTCAGGCTTTACAATTATTTCAGGCCTTGCCAGGGGAATTGACTGTGCGGCACACAAAGGCGCATTGAACGCACAGGGTCGTACAATAGCCGTGCAGGGCTGCGGGCTTGCCGGCGTGTTTCCGCCTGAAAATGAAAAACTCGCCTGGCAAATTGCTGAAAACGGCGCGCTGATAAGCGAACTGCCGATGACGTATGAACCGCTTGCTGAAAATTTTCCGGGCCGCAATAGAATTATTGCCGGACTTTCGCTCGGCGTGATTGTTATCGAGGCAATGCATAAAAGCGGTGCGCTTTTGACGGCCTCTGCTGCGCTGGAATACAACCGTGAAGTTATGGCTGTGCCTGGCAAAATTGATTCCCCCCTCAGCGAAGGTCCGCACCGCCTGATAAAACAGGGAGCAAAACTTATAGAAAACGCTGAAGATGTAATGGAAGCTCTTGGGTATATCGGGGCTGATTTGAAGCAGCACGTTGCCGAATTTGCGAGTATGGCGCAAAAAGCGATTGAATCGCCGCGTATTGCCGCAGAGGATTTGAATTTGTCGCCGGACGAGCGCAGAATTTTTGATTGTCTCGACGGCGAGCCGGTGCATATCGAGCAGATAATTTTAAGCAGCGGCCTTGATGCAGGGCGAGTCAACGCGGCTGTGGTTACGCTTTGCATAAAGGGAATCGTCGGACAACTTCCAGGCAACTACTTCAGAAGAAAATAGCTTAAAAAGGAAAATTTCCAATCCGTGTTCAATGCTCAATTTAAATTTTTGAAATTTCATTAAGACAAATCTGAGACCAGGTTTCCATAGTGTCCCTTATTTGTATAAGCCGCGGAACGGTCATAAATTCCATCTGCGTTATCATCTGTTCGCGTTTTTCCACATTTGCAGACTGAAGCCGCCAGCAATGCACTATGCCCAAATGCACTGCGCCGACATCGTTGCCGTCGTCATTTAACAATGCAGCAATTCTGTTTGCGTATGCCGATGAGACGACAACTTCCTCGGCAACTTCGCGCTGAACTGCGGCAAGATATGTGTCGAAAAAATTCGCGTTGAAAAGCGGCAAATCGTCGCCGGGATTTATATGTCCGCCTATGCCGATAGAACGCAGGCCGGTAAGTCTGCTTTCGCCGGCACGTCTGCCCCTGATATAGCTTAGAACTTTATCCTCATATTTCATTATCACATAAGGAATCAGCTGTTTATATTCGGGTTTTTTTTCCGCATCCCTGCGCAGCATAAAAAAAGGCGCGCCCTGCGAAAAAATTTCGTTCAGGTATCGCTCAACATCGAACATCAGGCCGTTGAACGCACCGAGTCTGTCAAAAACCTTTCGCGGGATAACGAGAACCTGTTCTTCCTGTGCCATTTAACAATTTCCCATCATTTTTATAATTTTGTCTGCTGCGGGCGATTCAACACATCGCAGCCATATACCGGGCGAACGGCTGCGGTACAGACAAAAACATATCAAACCAAGCTCGGCGCCGCTGATTTTATGCCCGCCGTATGCGGCAGCGCCTACCGATAATTTTACATCCAGCGACGAAAGTACGGCATCGACCGTAGCCTCACAAAAATCGCCGAGAGATTCAATTGAACAGTCGGTTATCAGATACGCCGTGAAACGGTCGTAAAATTTATTTTCAATCTTCCCTTTTTCGCCGGTACGGTCTATGTGCAGTATTATAAAATCATTCCAGTCGGCAAGCCACTTGAAATCGCGGCTGGCCGTCAGTTTTTCCAGCAGTTCGATTTGTTTTTTCAGTATTTGGGCTTTTTCATACTCGCCGGCAGCGGCATACCCGGCCATTTGTTTTTTTGCCGATTCTATGAAGCCTGCGGGATTTTCCAGAAATTCCGCTGCATTATACAGACGAATCAAATATTCATCGCGGGACATTTTTCCCAAACACGGAGCAGGGCAGGCGGACATCTGAAAATACTGGCAGCATTTTGCCTTTTGCGGCTTATCTATCAATTCCGGGCAGCGGCACAGCTCGAACGCCTGTTCAATGATTTTACATGATTTTTCAGCCGACCGTCTCGATGGCACAGGACCGAAACATTGCCGGCCTTCGTCCGTTCCTGCAGAAGTTGAGATTGAAAACACGGGCCAGTCTGCAGAAAAATCGATGCATAAAAAATGTGCTTTGGGATATCTTGCAAACTCCTGCCACCTGTCCGGAAAAATCTGTTGAGCAGCCCGCAGATGTTCAAGAAGGGTATGAAATTCGCATTCACATTTTCGCCAGTATATTTCGGCTGTTTCCCGGCGTAAATCAATTTTGCGTGAAATAGTATTCTTCTCGGCGGCAAGTTTGCTGCGGGCAACTGTGCGCAGAGACGAACAGGCCAGTAGCTGGACCGGAGAGCCGGCCGGATTTACGAAAAGTATTACGCCGCGCCGATTCGGTAGTTTGTTGAGCTGTTCTTTAATATCGCCGCGGGCGTCAAGGATGATATTGTTCTCGAAAAACGTCCGATTTGAGAGGCTCATCAGACGTTCATTCCTGAAATTATCGTTTCAAATACCATTGTATCATTGACGATACCCTGGACGGAGGCGGTGAATTTGCGGCTGCGCATTTCTGAAATATGACACAGCATCAGCAGTCTGTCTCCCGGTACGACAGTCGCACGGAATTTCGCCTCTTTTATACCCGCAAATCCGATGAAGCCCTGCAGATTATAAATTTTTTTAACAAAAAAACAGGAAATCTGCGCCGCAGCTTCTATCATAATAACGCCGGGCATAATAGGTCTGCCGGGAATATGTCCGCGAACCCAGAACTCTTTGTCGGTTATATCCTTGTAGCCGAATATAAGAAATTTTTCTTTGTCGTACCAAAAAATACCGTCGAGCTGGCTCATCTCGTAGCTTTGCGGATTATATTTGGCAATTTCTTCACGGGTAAAGATAACCTTGCCGGTATCAATCTGTTTATAGTCGAATAACAGTGCTGGCGGCATATTCTCTGCACTTCCTTTTGAGGTTTATAAAAAAAAAAAAAACACAAAGACCGACCCGATTTTTACTGCTGTCCGGGCCGGCTGTATAATGAATGAAAATCCGAATTTAGCTTATTCTTCAGAACGAATCTCAAGGATCTTTGCCCGTACGGCCTGCGAAGCCTGTTTTATCATTTGCATTTGTTTGCGGACGCGCGTACCGGCAGCCTTGTTGCCGCCCTCGGCCTTACTAATATCAGCTTCAATTTCATCTACCAGCTTTTTAAGGTTCAGATATTCCTGCATTTTTGCCTCCAAGCAAGAAAAACCATATCCATATTTTATTGTGGAAGTTTAACCCTATAAAAAGCCGCTGTCAAAGCAAAAAAATGGATTTTTTGCACAAAATGGGGAATTACCGGCAGATAGTATATCTATCAGGGTCTTATATGTATAGTTTTTTTGTAAGCTCGGCGATTCGCTTTCCGCGGCGTTTGCACTGTGAAATTACCCGTTCGTCCGGCTTGCCTATCGAGACCGGGCCGTAATGGTCGCCCTGCAAGTCGCCCTGAACTATCATTCCGTGTATAAGCATTGCCTCGATAATGCTCATTATTACTGTTTCATTGCCGCCGCCGATATTGACGCTGCTGCTGAACGCCCCGCCTATTTTACCCTCAAGTCTGCCGTGCCTGCTGACCGAATCGGTGAAAAGCTGAATGATTTGCGGAGCAGGCTGGCCGTAATATGTGGGCGAGCCTACTACTATTGCATCATAGCTTACAAGCTCGTTGGCCGCAACATCTTCGACTGGCTTTAAATCGGTTGTCAGGCCGGCATCGTTCATCGCACCGGCAATAATCTCAGCCATCTGCTTTGTGTTTCCGCTCCTCGAATAATATATAACTATGCCTTTTGCCATCGGAATCCCTTCTATTTTAAGTTTATTATATAGCCGCGAATTAACACGAAAAAGCACGAATTTTATCAGAAAACTTAATCCGGAAGTTTTCCTGTTTCGCTGAAGCCCTGCGGTTTTGTGATATTAAAAATCTCTTTCGGCAAAATAATATCACGTTTGGCATTTTTCAATTCGATAATTTGTTTTTGTCCGTTTTTGTCAGTCGATTCAATCCGGCAGGGTAATCCCAGCGAATCATCGAGCCAAATATCCACAACAACGAATTCCGGCCTGGCCGGCGAGTTCGGTTCGGCTGTAAATCGCAGATGCTCTGCTGCGG
>DYLR01000066.1 GCA_020721975.1 Blastopirellula marina
TATCGGGGAAAAACAGCCGACAAACTGCCGACCAAATCTTACTAAAACCTAAATTATGCCGTCTTTATGCAGTGTTGTCAATCAAAAACATAATTGTTTTATTTTGTGGACAAAAGATATGACATAATGTATTATATCTTATCATTTTTCATTGGGCGGGAACGAAAAGTCGGACTGCCCGTTTATATTCGTTCAACTTCATAAAAAAGACGGTATGCCAAAGGAAAAACTCGAACTTAGCGGTTTCAGCATTATCCGCCGGCTCGGTACCGGCGCTCGCAGCACAATATATCTTGCCCTGGACGAAGAAACCCGACAAACGGTAGCTCTCAAAAGAGCAGCCTTTGAACGGCCGGAAGATACCAGAATTTTTGAACAAATGGAGACCGAATACAAGGTTGCACAGGAAATTGACCATCCTTCAGTTCGCAAGTGCTTCAGGCTGATTAAGCTCAAAAAACTCCTTAAAGTTAAAGAATTGCTGCTCACAATGGAAATGTTCGACGGTCAGACACTCGAAGAAAGTCGTTCTTTAAGTCTCGGCGATGTACTGCTGGTGTTTCGGATGGTAGCTACGGCCCTTAATGCGATGCATCAGGCCGGTTATATTCACTGCGATATCAAACCGAATAATATTCTTATCAACGGCAACGGCGATATTCGGATTATAGACCTGGGCCAGGCCTGTAAAATCGGTACGATAAAGCCGCGTATTCAGGGTACACCCGACTATATCGCCCCTGAACAGGTGCAGCGGCGCAGGCTCGACCAGCGAACGGATATTTTTAATCTCGGCGCAACGATGTATTGGGCATTGACCGGCAGGAATGTGCCTACCCTTATTCCGCAGACCAATGACTTGTCGAGTATGTTAAATCCGGAAAAACGAAAGATACGCGCCCCGCACGAGATACACCGGCGAATTCAGCCGGGTATATCCAAATTTGTAATGGACTGCGTTCAGCAATCACCGTCCGACAGGCCGGCAACGATGAACGATGTCGTTTCCCGACTGGACCTGCTCATACACAGCATATTCAAGGATCGTATAAACAATCAAAAGGATTTAACATAAAATGCCCCAGAAGATTATCGCATCTTTAACAGCAGGGAAACATGCCAACCTGTCGGATAAGTTTCGCAGGGGCAGCCTTGTCGAACTGCCTGCACAGGGACGGCTGATTATTTCCGGCGATATACACGGCCACCGCCGTAATTTCGAAAAGCTCGTCAAATACGCCGACCTTGCCGCCAATCCCGACAGACACCTCATATTGCAGGAAATTATTCACGGCGGACCGCAGGACGATGCGGGGGGCTGTAAATCCTATGAAGTTTTGGCCGAGGCTGCGGAATTGAAAGGCCAATTTCCCCATCAGCTGCATTTTGTCCTGGGCAACCACGATACGGCCTTTATTGCCAATACCGAAGTAATGAAAAACGGCAAAGAGATGAATAGCGCCTTGAATATGGCCTTGGCTAAACGCTATGAAAATCATGCAGCAGACGTAGCCAGTGCCATCGAGCAGTTTGTTTTTTCGCAGCCTTTGGCGGTAAAATGTCAAAATCGCATCTGGATTTCACATTCCCTGCCCGCCGACAGATTCCTGGAACAATTCGATTTTACTATATTCGGCAGACCTTTGAAGGTTTATGATATTGTGCGGCCGAACTCGGCGTATCTGCTTACATGGGGCAGGGGACATTCTCAGCAGACGCTGAAAACTATGGCGGAAAAACTGGATGTGGATTTGTTCGTGCTGGGGCACCAGATGCAGGAATCCGGCTGGATACAGGCCGGCGACAACACGATTATCATTATCTCCGAACACAATCACGGCTGTTTTGTGGAAATTGATCTTGCCGCGAAATATACCATCGATGCGCTGATAAAGGCTGTCAGGCCGATTGCCGGCCTCGAATAAACCGGATTTGCAGATATGGCGGTCTTAAATATTTTTGCAGTTATACTGATTACTTCTCAATTTGTATTTCTTGCGCAAATGGTGCGTAATTTCCTTTATGTTATAAAAAAAACAAAAAAAATTGACCACTCCTATCGCCCGCGCACGGCTCTTATTATCCCATGCAAGGGCATAGACAGCGAATTTGAAAAAAACATTGCGTCGTTTTATTTGCTCGACTATTCGCCTTATTCGCTGCATTTTGTCGTCGAGGAAAACAGCGACGACGCTTATGCTCATCTGCACAGAATTATGGAAAAATTCAAAGGCAAATCGCGGGCAGATTCTGTCGCCATTTATGTTGCCGGCAAAGCAAAAACATCCAGCCAGAAATTACATAATCTGATGTACGTCGTAAGCAGGCTTCCTGCGGACGTTGAAGTTTATGCCTTTGCCGATTCAGATGCATGCACCAGAAAGGACTGGCTTTCGCATCTGATATATCCCCTGCGAAAAGAGCATGTCGGGGTATCAAGCGGATACCGCTGGTATGTGCCGCTGAGAAATAATTCAGCAACCATTGTACTTGCAGTGCTGAACTCAAAAATCGCCCAGCTGCTCGGCACAACCCGTTTTAATCAGGCCTGGGGCGGTTCAATGGCTATTAAATCGCAGACATTTCATCGAATCGGAGCGGATAAAATATGGGCGGTATCGGTGAGCGACGATTTGACTTTAAGTTCAGCGGCGAAAAAGGCCGGCCTTACCGTCGGATTTGTGCCGGCCTGCCTTGTGGCCTCGTATGAGCAGACTACCTGGCCGAAACTGCTGGAATTTGCCCGAAGACAGTTTTTAATAACCCGCATTACGGCGGCAGGCACCTGGTGGTTCGGTCTTTTAAGCAGTTTGTTTTCAGTGCTTGGTTTCTGGGGCGCCGGTATCGCGGCAATTGTTCTTAAATCCGCCGGTTCACGGCATTATGCGGTCTTTGCGCTGATTTCGCTTGTTTTTCTCTGCGGGCAGATTATCCGCAGTTTGTTGCGTCAAATGATAGCGGCAAGACTGCTTGCGGACGAGAAACGCCGTCTTGTTATTGTAGGAATCGCTGATCTGGCGGGCTGTCCGCTGTGGTCGGTTGTGATGCTCATTTTTATCCTGTCGTCTGCTTTTGGCCGGACAATCCAATGGCGAGGCATAAAATACAAACTGCTTGGGCCTAATCAGACGGTTGTTCTGGAATAAAAGTTTCCAATTAAACAAAAAAGAAACTTCCGGCATCAAAATAATGACCAAAAACCAAATCCGAATGACCTGGGAATTTTCAATTACAAATAACGAAAAAAATATAGAAATTCAGAATTCAGAACACAGAGGAAGGAGTTTTTTCATTCTGATTTCTGAGTTCTATATTCTGTGTTCTTTCTTTTAAGCTTTTATTGTGCCTGCGTTGTGCCGACCAGATACACTCTGTTTTTACCGCTGCGTTTTGCCTCGAGCAGGGCCTTGTCGGCTGCGATGAACAATTCGTCTGCCGTCATGCCGTCCTGCGGATACGATGCAAGACCGCCGCTGATAGTCAGCTCGCCTATGCCCGTCGAGCCGAGAGCTGGCAAATCGGTACGGGCAAGTTCCCTGCGGTAGCGGTTAATTATCGTTACAACCTGCATTGCCGAGGGATTGTCTCTGTGTCTGCGTTCCTGAGTTGGCGCAGTTCGCTGCGTTTTTGGCCCGTCCCAGAATACGACCGCAAATTCATCGCCGCCGATCCTTCCGACCACGTCGTGTTTTCGGCACGATTGCTGCATCATAACCACCGCCTGTTTGAGAATCTTGTCGCCCACCTGATGGCCGAATTTGTCATTATAACTCTTAAAATTGTCAATATCAAAAATAAGCAGACTGATATGGCAAACGGTTTTTTGGCCGTATTCAATTATCTGCCGCAAAAATTCCCGCACATATCTGCGGTTCTTTGCTCCGGTAAGGTCGTCGACTGTCGCCAGCTTTTCCAAAATTTCCGTTCGTTCATTCTGCTGCCGGGATTCCGGAGAAACGCTGGTCGCAACCGCCGCCGCAGGCACGACGGAGACAACAGCAACATCGGCAAAATCCGTAATACCCACCGGACAGATTAGATAATCGTCGGCAAGGCCTTTGCGAACCATTTCTATTGCCGCGGGCTCCTGGAACATTTGTGCCAAAAGAAAAATTTTCGCCTGTGGATTGCTTTGTCTTAACTGCTCTATCTGCGATATTAATTCATCTTTATTGTCGCCTATTGCCAGGCCGACGGCACGGAAAGTTTTTTGCGAATATAACTGCCGGGCCTGTAATAAATTCTTACACCGCTCGAACCTCGTCAAATCCGCCTGGCAGACAAGATTGTTTTGATTCTCGGCAATAATCAATATGTTATTGGCAACAGGAAAAACCATCTGCATTTTTCTCGTTAAGTTTTGCTGTATTATAACCTTTGATTAGCGAATGTCAAACAGGGTAATTTGGTGATTTCACACAAAACTTTATTGTTGTGCGGTTTTTAATAGCAAAAACAGGGTTTTGCAGTTGCATTTTTGATATTGCGCAACAGGCTGTAAGGTCATATTATTTAGAATTTACAGCTTTTAGCATAAAAAAACCCATCGGATACCCGATGGGTTGAATTATATAATTATTTGCGCAGTTCGATATTTTACTGCTGCTGTCGCGGGTGGGCTTCGTCGTAAACTTCCTTAAGTTTTTTGGTCGTAAGGTGTGTATATATTTGTGTTGTTGAAAGCGACTGATGCCCCAGCAGTTCCTGAACGCTTCGCAAATCAGCTCCGTTGTTCAGCATGTGCGTAGCGAAACTGTGCCGCAGGGTGTGCGGGCTGATTCGCGGGTCAAGACCGGCCATCTCAAGATACTTATCCATTTTACGGCGAACACTGCGCGCGCTTAGCCGTTTGCCGTGCTTATTGACAAAAAGCACCTTGCTTTCAAAGCCCGGATTGCCGGCCACTTTTTTATTGCGGAATTCAAGATAGTGCTGAATTGCCTGCAATGCCGATGCGCTTACCGGCGTAATGCGCTCTTTTTTGCCTTTGCCGCGGACGTGAATAACCTCGCCGAGGAAGTCAACATCATCCATATTTAGCCCGACCAGTTCCGAAACCCGCAGGCCTGTACTGTAAAGCGTTTCAAGTATCGCTCTGTCTCTTGAGCCGAGCCAGTCGTCGCAGGGCGGGGTGCTGAGCAGTTTCTGTACCTCGCTGTATTCGAGAAAACGCGGAAGGTGCTTATCCTGCTTTGGCGTTCGTATTCCAAGTACCGGATTGCCCTCTACATAGTTGCGTTTGTGCAGGAATTTGTAAAAACTCCTTAACGTTGCAAGTTTGCGGGCGGTGGTTGACTTTGAATAATTTTTCTGGTTCAAATCAGCCAAATAAGCGCGAGCAGTGTCGGTTGCAAGCTCCAGCAGAAGTTTTTCGATATAAGTTTCGGTTTGTGTTGCCGTGCTGCTGTTAGTTTCGTTCGGCCATGACTGATTTTGTCCGCCTTCGCCGGTATGTCCGGCATGTCCCGACAAAAACTGGCAGAACTGTTCAAGGTCTGCGCTGTAGCATTTGGCGGTATGGTCTGAAAAATGTTTTTCAAATTTCAGATAATTGATAAACTCGTGGATAATCGCACAGTTGTTCATAAGGTCTCCATTTTCAGTTGTTATGGCAGCCAAATCAGTTTTCCAGGTTTTCCGTTACATGAGCCGTTTTGTCGTGCAGCAGTTTGTCGGCCTCACTAATGAGCGACTGAGTGAGCTTGAAACTCAACACTGCTGCGTCGAACCAGTCAAAATTGGTTCGTTCATCACGTGCCTGGGCGACCAGAGCGTCAAGCAACAGGTCCTCACAGCCGCTTTCGTATTGAAAAATATACTTCTCGGCGCCTTTGTTTAATACAAGTTGTCGTTTGCCCATTTCAACCATTTTTACCGCCGCTGTCCGGTTTCATTTGCCCTGAGTACACATCAAGGCATACATTTTTTTTATCGGCCTGAAATCGGTATTCAAAAAATATAAATTTGACAAAATTTTTTATTTAGCCGAACAAGGGACAAAATAATAAGTTGTCTATCGGCCAAAAATCGCCGATTCTTTAAAATAACTGCAAAAGTTATGGGACATTACGATAATTTTTGAGATATTATGAAATGATTTAAATTGCTGTTTTTTTTAAGTTCCGGCGAAATAAAAAGCCTATATTACCCGGCCATAAAGAATTTGCCCGCCTGCGTTGTTTCTGAACGAACAAGATTGAGCTGTTCCAGCCTCTCCAGTACGTCCATAATTTTTTCCCGGTCCGTCTGCAAAGCTATGCACAGGTCGTCCACTGTGCAGGGTCGCCTTTTCAGTACTGCCAGCAGTTTATCGGACTGTACCTCGACGGCGGAAATATTATGTTTTTTGACTGCGGCAACGATGACTTCGGCTTTGGTACCGAGTTGTTCGGCAGCCCAAAGCAGTTTTTCGCTGCTTACCGCCTTGATGTCTTTTTGTGCGGCAGGTCTGACGGCAGTGTTGAGTTGTATTTTGTCCGGTGCAATTCTGTCTATGATGGCTTTTAGCTGTTCAATCTGATGCGGTTCGGTGTTATAACCGTCAAGCAAAAACACCTCCAGCCAGTATTGGCCGATGAATTCCCTGCGCATTTGAATCAGCCCGGCAACAAATCTGTCGAATTCAAGTTCGCTGTGCGGCTTATTTATGCTGTTAAAGCTGTTTTGGTCGTATGCGTCCAGCGAAGGCAGCAGTACATCCGCCTTTGCACAGTCCGCCCGCACGGCGGGGTCGGAAAACAGTGTGCCGTTTGTCAGTATTGCTATCGGGGTTTTGCTGGTTTGACGGATATTGTCTATAAACAGTCCAATCTCGCTGTTGAGCGTCGGTTCGCCCGAGCCGGTAATTGTGATATAGTCGAGTCTGTCAATTGTCTTTAGGGTTTCCTTCAGTTCAGCCATTACTTCCGTCATCGGCACATAAGCCTTGCGCTGCATTGTAGTAATGCTATTGACGCCCAATTCGCAGTAAACGCAATTCTGGGTACAGGTTTTCAGCGGTACAATGTCAACACCGAGACTCATTCCGAGCCTGCGTGAAGGCACCGGGCCAAAGATATATTTATATTTATGTCTTTCCAGTCGCAATTTCAACTCCTTACAATTTGGAAAATTTCTTTGCACTGCTTAATCAGCGGCGTAAGCCATTCAATCGGCATAATCACTGAAGCGTCGGATTTGGCCTTTTCAATGTTGATATGCGTTTCAATGAACAGGCCATTGGAGCCGGCGGCCATCGCAGCGCGTG
Source organism: Blastopirellula marina (assembly GCA_020721975.1). GTDB lineage: Bacteria > Planctomycetota > Phycisphaerae > Sedimentisphaerales > UBA12454 > DYLR01. The sequence continues at coordinate 7,247 of DYLR01000066.1, forward strand.
CGAGAATCGGCGCCATTTCTCTTGTGCCGGCGGTGGAGTTGCCCAAACCACCCGGCATCTGGACGCTGTGTGTCGCATCAAACACGACCGGATAGCCGAGTTTTTTCATTTGTTCTATGGCGGTCATATCGTTGACAAGGCGGTTGTAGCCGAAAAACGTGCCGCGTTCGCAGAGCATAATTTTGTCGTTGCCTGCGCTTTTGAATTTATCGGCTACGTTTTTCATCTCAGCGGGACTGAGAAACTGGCCTTTTTTAATATTGACAGGCTTGTTTGTCCTGCTGCACGCCAAAAGCAGGTCGGTTTGTCTGCACAAAAAGGCCGGTATTTGCAGGGCATCAACCACTTTCGCACAGACAGCCGCCTGGGCAGGTTCATGCACATCGGTAAGTACCGGCAGGGCGGTTTTGGCTTTTACACGGTCGAGTATCGCAAGGCCTTTTTCAATACCCGGACCGCGAAAGCTGTCAATGCTGGTGCGGTTGGCTTTGTCGAAGCTGGCCTTGAAGATAATGCCGATGCCGGTTTTTTGTCCGATTTCCGCAAGTTTTTGTGCTATTTCCAGTACTGTCGGCTGGTCTTCAATAATACACGGGCCGGCTATGAGAAACAATTCGCCGGCCAAATCGATTTTAACATTACCGATTGTGAACATAAATTTTCCTGCCGAAGGCAGTTCCAAAGTTTTTACTTTTCTTATCCTATCGCTCTTCGCAGTCTTGTTCTCATACCTGCCGGATGCGAGCTCTTCGGCACAAGCACCCTTACGGCCTGAGGCAATACCGATACTTCCAGCGGCAAAGCCGGCCCCGGGTCGCCATCAAGTTCGCTTTTGACAGTGTCCGGCGAGCTGATGATTACGTTTTTGCATTTACGATATATTACATTTTTGCATTCAACGTGCCTTTTCAATACTACCATAAGCGAATGTTTCATCAAATGCAATTTTGAGCTGCATTTGAAAATGCACAAATCGAGCAGTCCGTCGCCGTAGTCTGCATCCCGAAGAATCGGCAGGCCGATAGCATATCGTGAAATATTCCCCACGAACACCAGACCTTTGCCTTCATAGACTTTTTCACCATCTGCGTGGACCGTCAATGCCGGGAAACGATGCGTCCAGAACGTCTGCCATATCGGCCAAATATAATCCAGATAGGTTATGTGTCCCCTGCGGTTTTTTGTTACAAGTTCTATAACCTCGGCGTCAAACCCGACTCCGCAAACCGACGCAAAGCATTTGCCGTTGCAGTTGCACATATCGAGCCTTCTGAATTCACCGTTGTCCAGCAGCTGTATTGCGGTTTTCATTCTGTTATTAAACCCCAGTTCGTTGGCCAGCAGATTTTCCGTGCCGCACGGCAGGATAATTAGCGCCTTGTCAGAGCCTTCAAGGCCGTGTGCAACCTCGCGGACGGTGCCGTCGCCGCCGGCTGCGACGACAAACCCGCACTTGTTGTCGCCGGCTGCGGTCTCGGCAAGCTGCCTTGCGTGTTCGAGCGATTCGGTCTGGCTTTTATGCACCTCGAAACCTTTTTTCAGCAGTCCCTGCTCAAACCGCTGAATGAGCAGTTTGTTGACGCTCGGGCCGGATTTGGGATTGACTATATATGCGACGTAGCCGTTTTGTGGATTCATTGGATTTTAGATTTTGAATTTTGGACTCGGCAGGTGTTTTGCATAATATTCAGTTACAAGACAGCGATAGCTTTTTTTTACAGCGGGAATTTTATCAAGACCCAGTTTTCGCTCGACTGCCGCTATTGTGTCTTCATCCGGGCCTTCAATTTCCACAAAATTTCCTATATGGGGCAATCTGTCAATCGCAATCTCGCAATTGTCAAGCTCCCAGACATCCCTTTTCTTTTTATAGGAAACAGCCTTGTGAAATCCCAAAGCCTCAAGTATTGCCGTCATTTTCGCGGCGTCCTCGATTTGTAATTCAATTTCGCTGCGGCTTTTGGTTCGCGTCCAGGTTGCAGGGCCTTTGTAAGTCAAAAGATTCACAGGCTTTTTGCCGCTCTGCTGTCTTATTCTCAATGCGCAATTTTTCAGCGATTTTTTGCCCCGGCCAGCGTCAAAATAACTGTCTATCTGTACATATTCGTCTATAAACTTTGCTCTGCACTGGCACAGGCTCGTCAGAACAGGCCTGTGCGAATTGACCTTGAGTTTTACCTCGATTTCGTGATGCATTTTACTCTTCACAATTACTAACTTTCTTTGACGCTTTTTCAAATAACAATATTCACAAGCCGGGATTTAACAACGATTACGGTTTTCGGCTCTTTGCCCTGCATTGCCGCGATTATTTTTTCATTGGACAATGCAAGATGTTTTATCTGTTCTTCCTGTGCGTCCGCCGAAACGACGATTTTGCTTTTTATTTTGCCGTTGACCTGAACGGCCAGCTCGATTTGATTCTCTCTTGCCAGGTTTTCGTCATACTTAGGCCAGGGTTCATAAGCAAGCGTATTTGTATGCCCAAGCCTGTGCCATAATTCCTCGCAGATGTGCGGCGCGAACGGCGCAAGTATAAGAATGAACTGCTCGACGACATTCTTTGGCCGGACTTCCATTCTGGCCAGATGATTTACAAATATCATCATCTGGCTGATGGCGGTATTGAAACGGAAATTCTCAATATCTTCGGTTACCTTTTTAATTGTCTGATGTAAAAGCCTTGTGGTCTGTTCATCGGCGTCGGTTGTTTGTATGCTTTGATGAATTTGGCCTGTGTCCGGATATACGACAATTCGCCATACCTTTGCAAGAAAGCGGTGCACACCCTCGACGCCCTGCATTGACCAGGGCTTTGTCACCTCAAGCGGACCCATAAACATTTCATACAGCCGCATTGAATCTGCGCCGTATTTGTTAATCACGTCGTCCGGATTGACCACGTTTCCGCGCGATTTGCTCATTTTCTGATTATCTTCGCCGAGTATCATTCCCTGATTTATGAGCTTTGTAAAAGGCTCCGGCGTATGAACATAACCCAAATCAAAAAGCAGCTTGTGCCAGAACCGCGAATACAAAAGATGCAGCACGGCGTGTTCTGCTCCGCCGATGTAAAGATCCACCGGCAGCCAGTATTTTTCTTTTTCGGGGTCCCAGCCGGCCTTGTCGTTGTGTGCATCAACGTATCGCAGATAGTACCAGCAGCTTCCCGCCCACTGGGGCATGGTATTGGTCTCGCGTTTTGCTTTTGTGCCGTCGGGCAAAGTTACATTCAGCCATTCATCAATCATCGCGAGCGGCGATTCGCCTGTGCCGGATGCCTTGTAGC
>DYLR01000067.1 GCA_020721975.1 Blastopirellula marina
AATTACATTATAATCTCTAAATGGTTGTAGTCAAGGTTGTATATTCATTATTTACCAAAAAACTTTTATTAATATAACTTCTTGATTTACAAATAGTTATGGGCGCGTAGCTCAGCGGTTAGAGCAGTGGACTCATAATCCATTGGTCGTAGGTTCGAATCCTACCGTGCCCATTTGCAACTCCTTTATTCAAGCGGAGTTGGCTTCTGCGTTATAAGTGAAATTTTTTGGAATGGGGTTGCGGTATGGCATCTGCAAATCAAAGAAAATGGCTCAATACGCAGATTGACCTGTGGACGGGCAGGGGTATTATCGACAATTCTCAGGCTCAATCAATTCGCCTTTTATATCCCGCATCGCAGTCTCTGCCGCCGTGGGCATTGATGGTCTTTTGCGGAATCGGCGCAATAATAATCGGGCTTGGAGTAATTCTGCTTTTTGCCTACAACTGGCATGTGATGAGCAAATTCGCAAAGCTCGGCGTGATATTTACGGCACTGGCAGCCTTTCACATTGCAGGGTATTCATTTTTCACATACAGCATCCGGCTCAAAGGACTTGGCGATGCTATTTCAGTTCTTGGCACTATGCTCTACGGCGCCGCCATCTGGCTGATTGCCCAGATTTATCATATCAGCGAACATTACCCCAGCGCGTTTTTATTCTGGGCTTTGGGGGCGTTTGCCCTTGCGTTTACAATGCCTTCAACTGCACAGAGCATGGTTGCGGCGATACTTTTTGCAATATGGGCGGCAGCGGAAGCGGCCGGGTTTGAAACCGCAAAATTTGCGGCCATAGTTTTTCTTTTGCTAATCGGCCTACAGGCGTATCGGCGGCGTTCGGTTGTACTGATGGGTGTAGCAGCCGCAGCAATGATGGTTGCATGCGGATTTATTTCATCGGCAGGTTGCGGCGGAGAAATTGTCTTTACGGCGCTTTTGGGCGTTTGTGCGGCGTGTATCGCTGCCGGATTTCTGGCGGAACTTTACGGAAGTTTCCCGGCGGCCGGGCCGGTATTGAAAACGCTCGGCCTGGCGGTATATCTTGTCGTACTTTTTATTTTGTCTTTTTCGCCGGTAACGGAAGAAGTTTATATTCATTCACACGAGGAAATTTACGGACGATTTGTCGGAATGTTTTTTGTGCTTGCAGCCGCGGCGACATGGGCGGTTGTATTATTGAGGGTCGGCAGTGATAAACCTGTTCGACAGGCAACCGATGAGGATGTTCATATTTTACAGCCCGGCGAAATATATGCATTTACCATTGACTTTAACGACCCGGCATGGTTCGTTCAAAACAAGGATGGAAAGCCAAAATCGGTCAGAGAAATTATGTCCGGCGAGAGTTATCGTTTTGTTTATCAGCCGCCTTCGCCGCAGCAATGTGAGGTCTTGAAAAATGCAGATTTAATCTGGCACGGCAGACTTGCGACAAGGGCTTTTTCCAGCGACAGAATAGACTAATATCCCTGCGTAAAAACAAATCTTTCGGCCCGTAGCCATTATGCATATCTTGTGAAGCATGAAGCGTATTGCGAAATATGAGATACGCTTCACGAACGACGCTTCACGTTTCTGCCGGCAGGGGGCTGAATTTCCGTAAAATGCCCCAATGGGTAATGTTAAAAATCCATATATAAAAAGACGAAACCGCGAGCGAATTTGTTGACTTTTAAGGTGTTTTATGGTATTAGAATAATATCGACACTTAAAAAGGTTAGGCATTATCCTGATATTAGCTATCACGGTGTCTGTTGGCATCGATTATTTTTTCTGTGAGGAATGTTCGTATGATAAGAATTTTAATTACCGACAAACTCGCCAAAGAAGGAGTAGATTTACTCAAGTCCACACCGGGCGTTGAGCCTGTGGTAAAGACCGGTATCAGCGAGGATGAGCTGGCATCAATCATTGGTGAATATGACGGGCTGATTATCCGCAGTGAAACAAAGGTAACAGCCAAAGTGCTGGAAAAGCCCGGAAAACTGCGAGCTATAGCTCGTGCAGGCGTCGGAGTGGATAATGTTGATTGTGCTGTTGCCACCCGTAAGGGCATACTTGTAATGAACACGCCCGGCGGCAATACGCTAAGCGCAGCCGAACATACAATGGCTCTTATGCTTGCATTGAGCAGAAAAGTCCCGCAGGCCAACAGCAGTATGAAAGCCGGTGCATGGGACAAGAAAAAATTCATGGGAAACCAGTTGAATAACAAAACGCTTGGCGTTATAGGCATGGGACGCATCGGAATGGCCGTTATCAAAATGGCAAGCGGTTTTGGAATGAAAATTCTCGGTTATGATCCTCTGGCGGCGCCAGCCGAGGCCGAAAAATATAATGTGGAAATCACCGACGACATCAACCGCATATTCAAAGAGTCGGATTATATCACACTCCACGTTCCCAAAAATGAAAAAACCGTAAATATGATAGATGCTCCGCAGCTTGCAATGATGAAGCCGACAGTGCGGATAATCAATGTGGCCCGCGGCGGTATTATCAATGAGGATGCTTTGTATGATGTTCTTAAGGCCGGGAAAATTGCCGGCGCCGCACTCGACGTATTTGCAAAAGAACCCACGGACAACAAGCGGTATATGGAAATCGATAACTGCATAGTTACCCCTCATCTTGGTGCAAGTACGGAAGAAGCCCAGATAGAAGTAGCTCGCGAAGCTGCGGAAATCATTGTCGAAGCTCTTAAAGGCGGGGCAATTCGCAATGCCATTAATGCTCCCGCCAGCGGTGGTACCCTGCCCGCGATTATTACCTCTTATGCCGAGCTTGCACGCAAAATTGGTCTGCTGATGAGTGCTGTGACTGAAGGCAGTGTGAAAAATGTCGAGGTGCAGTATCGGGGAACGATTGCTGAAATGAACGTAGTTGCGATTACCACGGCCTTTTCAATCGGTCTGCTGCAAAAGCATTTTGATATCCCGATAAATATGGTCAACGTTGGCGTTATGGCCAAAGAACGCGGCATAAGTATTGACATAACTAAAAATTCGGAATCTAAAGACGTAGCAAGCAGTTTCACGGCAAAAGTTGTTACCAGCAGACTTACCCGCACGATTACCGGCACAGTTTTTGGCGACAAATTCCAGAAAATTATGGAAATTGACGGCTTCAGCATTGAAGTAACGCCGACAGGCACAATGATGGTAATATTCAACGACGACAAGCCCGGCGTTATCGGTGCAGTCGGTACGATTTGCGGCAAATACGGCATCAATATTTCAACTATGGGTGTCGGCCAGAAACGCGAGCTTGGAAAAGCTGTGCTTGCAGTAAGCCTTGATGCCCAGCCGAACGAAAAGGCTCTTGCCGAGTTTAAGAAACTGGACTTTGTAAATGAATTGTACGTTTGCAGCCTTGATTGATATTAAATGAAAAAGGGGACATGGGCAGGACATAGAGTATAGAGAGAATTTTTTTACTATTCCCTATACCTTCTACCCTATCCCCCATATTCAATGGAGTGAATTTGAATGGCAGTAAAAAAGACGCGGTCGGGCAATCAGCTCGGTTTTGACTTTGAAGAAACTACTTCGACAGCGGTGATGGATAATGATGACGGCGGCGGTACGGCCGCAGTGGCTGCAATCGCCGAGGAAGAAAACGACGTGCGCCGGGATGTGGAAGAAAAAAAAGAACAATCAAAAAAGCGGACAAAAACACCCGCAGCAGCCACCGCTGAAACTCTTGCCAAAAAGCAGCGGGACATCAGCATAAGTGAATTTTTCGCCAAAAACCGCCACCTGCTGGGTTTTGATAATCCTCGCAAGGCTTTGCTTACAGCAGTTAAGGAGGCCGTTGATAATTCTCTGGACGCCTGTGAAGAGGCCCATATCCTGCCGGAAGTGATAATTACTATAAAGCAGCTTTCGGAAAACAAATTCACAATGACCGTACGTGATAACGGTCCTGGCATTGTTGAAAAGCAGATACCGAATATTTTCGGCAGACTGCTTTACGGTTCAAAATTTCACAGCCTCAAAATGAGCCGCGGTCAGCAGGGCATAGGAATCAGCGCAGCGGGGATGTACGGCCTGCTTACCACCGGCGAGCCTGTGCAGATTATTTCGAGGCCGTCACCGAAAAAAAAGGCTCACTATTATCATTTGCAGATTGACACTCGGCACAACAAACCCGACGTTGTGCTTGACGAGGAATGTGACGTTGACTGGCCCGGCACAGGCACGCAGGTCTCGATTATATTTGAAGGCCGTTATCAAAAAGGCCGGCAAAGCGTCGATGAGTATGTAAGCCAGACCGCAATGGCCAATCCGCACGCGACGATAATCTATCACGCTCCCGACGGCAATACGTATGAATACAAGCGGCTGTCCAATGAAATGCCGTTTGTACCCGTGGAAATTCAGCCGCATCCTTACGGTGTTGAAATCGGCCTTTTGCATAAAATGGCGCGCGATTCACAGCAGAAAAATTTGTCGGCGTTTCTCAGGAACGAATTTTCCCGCGTCAGTCCGAGAATTGCCGATGAAATTTGCAAAAAGGCAAAAATAAGCCCGAAAACCAGGCCGCAGAATTTGACAATAAAACAAGCCGAAGTTTTACATCAGGCCATCAATGAAACAAAAATTATGGCCCCTTCGACCGACTGTATCGGCCCGATTGGTGAAAAGAAACTCCAGGAAGGCATAAAGCGAATCGTTGAGGCTGAATTTTACGCCGTCTGTTCGCGCAAGCCTTCGGTTTATCGCGGCAATCCGTTTCTTGTTGAAGCGTCTCTGGCTTACGGATACAAAACGGCTGTTGCTGAAAATTCTGCCGCTTGCGACGACGAGAAAGAGCCTGCGATGGAAATTATTCGCATTGCCAATCGCGTGCCGCTGCTGTATCAGCAAAGCGCATGCGCTATTTACAAGGCCGTGCTGGAAACCAATTGGCGCAATTATTCGCTTAGTCAAAGCCGCGGTGCATTGCCGCTGGGGCCGGTTGTGCTGATGGTGCATATTGCGTCTGTATGGGTGCCGTTCACATCGGAGAGCAAAGAGGCCATTGCGCATTATCCTGAGATTATCCGCGAGATTAAGCTGGCCGTGCAGGAGGTCGGCAGACAACTCGGCATATATCTGCGCAGACAGAAACGAATAAAAATGGAAATGGTCAAACGCAGTTATATTGAAACTTATCTGCCGCCTATTGGCGAGGCTCTGAAAGATATTCTTAAACTCAAAACCGAAGAAGTTAAAACCGTGCTTGAACGATTAAAAGAAACGCTGGAACATTCGAGGAAAATATAAATGTCCCGGGAACTCATCATTAGTATCAGCGGAATGCGAGGAATAATTGGCGAAAATCTTAATGCGTCAATCGCTGCCGATTACGGAGCAGCTTTCGGCACATATATTATGTCAGCCTCAATGCCTGCCGTCGGGGTCAACAGGACGAAAGACTTTGATTCCCGTAAAGTTGACCAGCAGGACAGGCCTGCGGGCTTACGGCGGCCAAAGGTTGTCATCGGACGCGATTCACGGCCTTCGGGTCAAATGCTCGAATCGGCGGTTACTGCCGGCCTTTGCTCGGCGGGCATTGACGTAATCAGTCTGGGAATTGTATCTACGCCAGCCGTAGGTGTTATGCTTCGCAGTCTCGGCTGCGAAGGCGGTGTAGTAATTACCGCCTCGCATAATCCTATTCAATATAACGGCATAAAATTGCTAAGCGAACAGGGCATTGCTTTTCCAAAGGAACAGGCCGAAAAAATTAAGGCGATTTACCTCGAAAAACGCCTTGCGATTGTCGATTCAATTAATTGCGGCCAGTGCCGTTCTGATAATACCTCGGCGCAAATGCACGTCGAAAAAACGCTGGACATTGTAAATGCCGGCCAAATAAAAAACAAACGCTATAAAGTTTTGCTCGACAGCGTCAACGGCGCCGGCGCAGCAGAAGGGAAAATGCTTCTGGGAAAACTCGGCTGCGAGGTTGTTGCCGTCAATGCCGAGCCGACCGGAATTTTTGCGCATACCCCCGAACCGACCGAGGAAAATCTCAAAGACACCTGCGGGCTTGTGGTGAAACATGGCGCAACAATTGGTTTCGCACAGGACCCAGACGCCGACAGGCTTGCGATAATCGACGAGAACGGCAGGTATATTGGCGAGGAATACACGCTTGCTCTTGCAGCGAAACTTATTTATTCTCACAACAAAGGCGGCCTTGCAGCTGCAAATCTTTCGACCTCACGAATGATTGACGATATTGCCGCTGCCTCCGGCGGCAGGGTGATTCGCACGGCAGTAGGCGAAGCTAATGTGGCCGGTGCGATGATGACAAACGGCTGTATTATTGGCGGCGAGGGCAACGGCGGCGTGATTGACCTGCGGGTCGGGCCGATACGCGACAGTCTTGTAGCTATGGCGCTGATTTTGCAGCTTATGGCCGAGACCGAAAAAACTATTTCACAGCTTTCCGCCGAGATACCGGCTTATTGTATGATTAAGAAAAAATTCGAGGCCGACAGTACAACCGCTGAAAAAATTATCAAAGCCGCAGAAGTTAAATTTAAATCGGCCCATATAGACAAAACCGACGGGTGCAGATTTGATTTCCCGGACGGCTGGATACATCTGCGGATAAGCAACACCGAGCCGGTGATGCGGATAATTGCCGAGGCAAAAACAAGGCAGGCCGCAGAAGAATATATCAACACGGTTGAGAAGCTCTGATATCTCAATTAAATCAGTGTTAATCCGTGTTTAAGATAACTGGAATTGGTATGGATAAAAACACGCAGGCCATCGGTCAGATTCTTCGCGTTACGTATATAGCGATGGGAGTGAATGTACTGCTTGTGGTGTTGAAATTTCTCGTCGGTATTATTACCGGCTCGCTTGCAATTACTGCCGATGCGGTGCATTCTCTTTCAGATTTTATCAATGATTTTGCCGTAGTTATTGGTGCAAAGCTCGGCTCAAAAAAGCCGGACGCCGAGCATCAGTACGGCCATGCCTGGATTGAAACCGCAATTGCCGGCGGCATAGCGATTGTGCTTGGTTTTGTCGGATGTGCAACAATTTACAGGGCAATAGACCAGATTGCGCATCAGCAGCACAATCTGCTCGGTTTACCGGTCGGGCTTGTTGCTCTGTGCGCATCGATTGCAAAGGAGTTGATGTTTCGTATGACCCGCAAAACGGCCGTGTGGCTGCAATGCCCGATGCTTTATGCAAACGCCTGGGACCAGCGCAGCGATGCGTTAAGTTCTTTGGCTGTTCTGGTCGGCTTTGTTGCGTATAAATTCGGGCTGTATTATGCCGACCAGTTTGCAGCAGTAGTAGTGGGAGTGATGATTCTTGTCGTTGCCGTAAAAGTAATCGGCAATTGTCTGGGCGATTTTACCGCAAGAAGTGTTGACGCAAAAACTGCCGAACAGATTCAGGACATAATCGCCTCGCAAAAACAGATAAAGCGCTGGCACGGCCTGCGGACGCGAACGGTGGGGCGGGAGCTTTTTATGGAGCTGCATATTCTTGTTGAACCGTCTCTTGGCATTACCGAGGCTCATCAGGTTTCCGAACAGCTTGAACAAAAACTGCATGAGAATATTTCGCGTCCGGTGAATATTACTGTCCATATCGAGCCGGACATTCCAGCTTTCAGAAGAGAATAAACGATTTTGGATTTTAGATTTTGGATTTTAGATTAAAGGAAGGGTAAATTTGTGAATGAAGTAATTTTTAAACAAAGAACAAAAGACCTTGCTCTTAATATAATTAAACTGATTGGGAAATTTCCAAGAGGCCGGGTTGCGTATGTTATAGGCAGACAGCTTTTACGTTCAGCTACTTCAATCGGGGCGAATTATCGTGCCGCGTGTCGGGCAAAATCAATTGCTGATATAATTGCCAATGCTGATATAATTGCCAAGTTAAGTATCGTCGAGGAGGAAGCGGATGAATCCATTTACTGGATGGAGCTTCTTATTGAAAGTGGTATAATTGACAAAAATTTACTTCAGACGGTTATGGCTAAAACGGATGAAATAACAGCCATGACTGTGGCGCCAATAAAAACGCTAAGAAAACGAAAGGAAAGAGAATGTTGATATTCTTTTGAATCCAAAATCTAAAATCCAAAATCCAAAATCGCTAATCGGAGTAATCCAAAATCCAAAATCCAAAATCCAAAATCTGTTTCATTCTTGGCCGCAGCGGCGTCGGCAAAACGGCTTTGTGCATCAGGCAGATAATAGACGCTCTCAATGAACATTCGGACATGCCGCTTATGTTTCTTGTGCCTGAACAGGCCACCTATCAGGCCGAGCGGGCGATTCTGATGCAGGGCAATATCGGCGGATTTAATCGCCTGCGAATACTGTCGTTTCAGCGGCTGGCGTTTTTTCTTAACGCCGGCAGAACGCTGTCGCCGGCCTGTCGTCTCGGCTGTGCAATGATTGTACAGAAAATACTTTGCGAGAACCGCCGGCACCTGAAGATTTTTGCCTCTATGGCCGATTCGCCTTCCGCGGCAGCGGTCATGGCGGACGTAATTTCAGAACTTCAGCAGGCCTGCAAAACTCCCGACGACATAAAAACGCTCCGGGCAGTTCTGGCCGGCAAAAACCCTTCTGCGGAAATGAAATTTGCGGATATTGAGCTGATTTACCGTGCCTATCTTTCGTTTATCGAAAATCGTTTTGAAGACCCGGACGCCGCAATGACAAAAGCCTGCGGCAATCTCGCAGAGGCGGAATTTGTCAAAAACGCCCGTCTGTGGGTTGACGGCTTTTCGGGTTTTACCGCACAGGAAATGCAGCTTTTAATCGGCCTGATAAGAAATGCGCAACAAACCGAAATTTCTCTGTGTCTTGACCCCGACGAAATAAACCTCGAACAACCCGAAAATTTGCCTTTTGAGCAGTTTGGTCTTTTCAGCGAAACGCAGCGAACTTATGCCCGTCTTGTTGAGATAATTAAAAAACTTAAACTGACGATGGACAGGCCCGTGATACTCAGACAAACAAGACGGTTTGAAAATCCCGCTATTGCTCATGTTGAACGCCATATAGCTGATATACAGACATTTAAGCCGATTTCCGCAAACGGCGCCGTGCAGATAATTGCCGCTCATGATATGCGATATGAAGCCCGGTTTGCAGCGTCTGAAATCTGCCGGCTTGTTCGGCAAAACGGCTACAGATACCGCGACATAGCCGTAATAGCGTCGGATGTCCAGGCTTACAGCCATTATCTCATCGCAGCGTTTCGCGATAATAATATCCCGTTTTTTATCGACCGGCGACGAACGGTGCGGCAGTATCCGGCTGTGGAACTAATTTCCTCGGCAATAGCAGCCGTTGAAGGCGGCTTTGTTCTTCGGGATGTGCTGGCCTGTCTGCGGTGCGGCCTTATGCCTGTGGAACGCGAAGACGTCGACGCACTCGAAAATTACTGTATAGCTTACGGTGTTGAAGGCCGGGACTGGACAACCAATGAGCCGTGGCGCTTCGCAGCAGGCGATAATGCCGTTTATGATGAAAACGCCATCGACCGGCTCAGAAGAAAATGCGTCGCTCCGCTGATAGAACTGCAAAACGCCCTGAAATCGGCTAACCTGACCGCAGCAGGTTTTTGCGATGCAATATTTGATTTTCTTAATCGGCTTGATGCAGCGCAAAAACTTGAAAAAATGGATGCCGATGCGTCCGCACGGGGCGATATGGAATTTGCGTATGAACACCGCCAGTTTGCAGAACGCTTTACGGCTGCAATGGAGCAGATGGTCGAGATTTTCGCCCAAACGCCGCTTTCGCTGCATGATTTTAAACTGCTGCTGGAAATGATATTCAGCCGAATCACCCTTGCGCTGATTCCCCCGGCGGCTGATGAGGTTCTCATCGGCTCGATTGAAAGAAGCAGACACCCCGATATCAAAGCGGCCTTTTTAATCGGTACAACTGCCCGGCAGTTTCCTGTTCCGATAAACGACCAGACCGTCCTTGATGACAACGACAGAAAAGTTGCATCGGAACTGGACTTCGAGCTTTTGACTCTGCCGCAGCGGGAGATTGCCAAAAGACGATATCTGACCTATATCGCCGTCAGCAGGGCATCGCAGCGGCTTTATGTATCTTATCCGCTCGCCGACCAGGCCGGCATAAATGTTCAGCCCAATATGATTATTGAAAGCCTTGAACGGCTTTTCACTGATGTAAAAACTGAGTATTATCACGGTTATACCATTGTTAGCCCCCCGATTCATTCCGGGGGTTCTGAAAACAGGATACCTTATAATATTTCACAACTAACCGAAGCTGTTTGTCTTGAACTTGGGAAAGACGGCAAAAGCGCCGACGACGTAAAGGATAAAATGAACGCTCTGCTGGCAGCCATGAGATGGAGCGACGGTTTTGTGTCGGCAGCGGCACGCATAGATTATGCCCTGGATTATCATAACACCGCCGTCCTGTCGCAGCAAACAGCAGAATGTT